>JASIBM010000592.1 GCA_030045175.1 Streptosporangiaceae bacterium
GCGGTCGCGTTCTTGTCGGGAGAGCTGACCCAGCGCCAGATCGGCGTCGGGTACTCAGCGCTCATGGATCTGGTCACGCCGGCCGAGGCGGCTACTCAGCCGGTGCTCACGCTGACCGAGGCCGACGCCGCCTTCGAGGCGATCGGAGCCCTTGCGGGGCCGGGTTCGGCGGCACAGCGCCGTGGCCTGCTCGCCGACCTCATCGGCCGGGCGACCGAGGCCGAGCGAGGTTTCCTGTTCCGGCTGATCGCTGGTGATTTGCGGCAGGGCGCGCTGGAAGGCGTCATGACCGAGGCGGTAGCCCGCGCGGCGGGCGTCGCTGTCACCGAGATCCGGCGCGCGTACCAGCTTCGCGGCTCGCTCCAGGCCGTCTCCGGGGCGGCGCTCGCCGCCGCGAACGGCGGGTGCGGGCCGCAGGCCGTCACCGCGGCGCTCCGCGCGTTCACGCTCCGGGTCGGTCAGCCGGTCAAGCCGATGCTGGCCGCGTCGGCGCCCGACGTCGCCGCCGCCATCGGGAAGATCTCGCTTGCCGCCATCGAGTGGAAGATCGACGGCATCAGGGTCCAGGTGCACAGGGACGGCCCGCGGGCATGGGTGTTCACCAGGACCCTCGATGACATCACCGAGCGGGTGCCGGAGATCGTGGCGATCGCGTTGTCGCTGCACGCTGACACGGCGGTGATCGATGGCGAGGTTGTCGCGTTGTACCCGGACGGGCGGCCCCGGCCCTTCCAGGTGACGTCGGCCCGGGTCGCCAGCGAACTGGCGCCTGAACCTGTCCCGCTCACGGCGTTTCTTTTCGACCTGCTGCACGTGGACGGGCGCGACCTGATCGATGAGCCCGCCGGCGCGCGCTTCCAGCGGCTCGCCGACGTCGTCCCGGCCGAGTTGCTGATCCCGCGCGTCGTCACGTCAGACGTGCAGGAGGCTGCCGCCTTTCTCGGCGATGCGCTCGGCCGTGGCCACGAGGGCGTCGTCGTGAAAGCGGTGCACGCGCCCTACCGCGCGGGCCGAAGGGGCAGCGACTGGATCAAGGTCAAGCAGCGAACCACCCTTGACCTGGTCATCTTGGCTGCCGAGTGGGGTCACGGCCGCAGGCGAGGCTGGTTGTCGAACCTGCACCTCGGTGCCAGGGATCCGGCTAGCGGCCGGTTCGTCATGCTGGGCAAGACGTTCAAGGGACTCACCGACGCGATGCTGCGCTGGCAGACCGAGCGCCTGCTCGAGCTGGCCGAGTCACCGGAAGACGGCGAGCTGCTGCGATCCGAACCGGGCCAGGAGGCTGGTGCCGCCGCAGGCCCGCGGTACGGTGTCGTCCGGGTTCGCCCGGAACTGGTCGCGGAGATCGCGTTCGACGGAGTCCAGGCCAGCAAGCGCTACCCGGGCGGGGTGACGCTGCGGTTCGCCCGGGTGCTTGGCTATCGCCCGGACAAGCCAGCCGACGAGGCCGACACCATCGACACCGTCCGCGCGCTGTGGTCGGGCGAGATCGCGGATTCCTAACAGAGCTTACGTTTTAACCTCGCCCTGCCTGGCAGTGCTCGGGTTAAAACGTAAGCTAAGGGGCACGATGGCGACGCTGTGGCTGGATGACGACGGCAAGTGGCACACCAGCCTGCGCGGCCGTCAGATACTGTCCGACCCACGGCTGAACCGGGGCACGGCCTTCAGTGACGCCGAGCGCCACCAGCTCGGCCTGACCGGCCTGATACCGCCTGCGCACGTGACCTTGGACCAGCAGGTCCACCGGGTATACGCGCAGTATCAGCGGCAGCGCGACGACCTGGCGCGCAACGTGATGCTGACCGAGATGCACGACAGGAACGAGGTCCTGTTCTACCGGCTGCTTATCACGCACCTCACCGAGATGCTGCCGATCGTGTACACGCCCACGATCGGCCAGGCGATCAAGAGCTACAGCCATGAGTACCGCAGGCCTCGCGGGGTCTACCTATCGGTCGACCATCCTGAGCTGATCGAGGAGTCGTTGCTGGCCACCGGCCAGGCCGGGCCCGACGTCGACGTGATCGTGGCGACCGACGCCGGGGCGATACTCGGCATCGGCGACTGGGGGGTGGGCGGCATCCACATCGCGGTCGGGAAGCTGGCCGTCTACACCGCCGCGGGCGGCATCGACCCTAACCGGACGCTACCGGTGATGCTCGACGTCGGCACCGACCGGCAGAGCCTGCTCGACGACCCGTTGTACATAGGCAACCGGCATCCGCGCGTCGGTGCCGACGAGTACGACGAGTTCATCGACGCCTTCGTGGCCGCCGTGCAGAAGCTGTTCCCCCGGGCGATGCTGCACTGGGAGGACATCGGCCTGAGCAACGCGTGGCGCCTGCTCAACAGGTACCGCGACACGTTTCTCACCTTCAACGACGACATCCAGGGGACCGGCGCGGTGAACCTGGCCGCGGCACTGGCCGCGGTCCGGGCGACCGGTAGCGCGCTGGGTGATCACCGGATCGTGATCTTCGGCGCGGGCACGGCCGGAACGGGCATCGCGGAGCAGCTACGCAGCCAGATGATCGCGGACGGCTGCACGGCCGAAGAGGCGACGCGCCGATTCTGGGCACTTGACAGGCAGGGCCTGCTCACCAACGACATGCCCGGGCTCAGCCCGGCGCAGCTCTCGTGGGCCAGGGATCCCGCCGAGGTGTCCGGCTGGCGCCGTAACACCGACCTGTACCCTTCCGGGGGGACGAGCCTCTCGAACCCCCCGCCGGGCGGGATCGACCTGCTCGAGGTCGTCAGCCGGGTGCACCCGACCATCTTGATCGGGACGTCGACGCGATCGGGCGCCTTCTCCCGCGAGATCGTCTGCGAGATGGCGGCCCACGTGGACCGCCCGGTGATCTTGCCCATGTCCAACCCGACCGAGCTGGCCGAGGCGACTCCGGCCGACCTCATCGGCTGGACCGACGGCCGCGCCCTGGTCGCGACCGGCAGCCCGTTTGAGCCGGTGGACCACGGCGGCCACCGCTACGTGATCGGGCAGGCCAACAACGCCCTGGTGTTCCCCGGCATCGGGCTCGGCGTGATCGCCTCGCGGGCCGCCAGGGTGACCGACGGAATGCTCGCGGCCGCCGCGCACGCGGTCGCCGGCCTCACCGACGCGACGTCTCGCGGCGCGCCGCTGCTTCCGCCAGTCTCCGAGCTCCGCGAGACTTCCGCGGCCGTCGCCGCCGCGGTCGTGCGGGCCGCCTGGCGCGACGGGGTCGCCAGGACGATGCTCGACGGGGATCTCATCCGGCACGTCAGGTCGCTGATGTGGGAACCCGCCTACCAGCCGATTGTGCTCGAGTAGCCAAGGCGGGCGACTCCAAGATATTACCTAAATAAGGTCTTAACCTGATATAGTAGCCAGATGGGCACTCGGGCGTAGTAGTTTGTTAATGCCACCGATACACAAAAAGGATCCCGAGCCATGCCCTGAGCACGTACGATGCGCTCCATCCAGTTCCCGATGTTCAGGCAGGGGCGGCAGAGCAGTGATTATTCGGAGGACCTACTCGGTACCTGAGCGCCTGACCATGTTCAGCGCGGCGTGCGGCGCCATCGGCGCTGTGTACCCGACGATCATGGCTCACGACGGGAACCATGGCATCCCGTGCCCGCTCTACGCGCTCACCGGCATCCCATGCCCGTTCTGCGGTCTCACGACCGCGACCGTGGCACTGGCGCACGGTGAGTGGCTGAAGGCGGCCGAGACCAGCCCGCTCGCCTGCCTGGTCGCGATCATGGCGGCTTGCACGGCGCCGGTGCTCGTGGCGAGGGCCACCGGCTTGGCCTCGGGACCACGGCCAGTGTCGGACCGGACTCGCCGGCGCATCACCAAGGGCGCTTACGTCGTCGTGGCGCTTAGCTGGGTGTTCCAGCTACATCGGTTCGGAATTATCTAACGCAACCCCCCCGCGTACTGCCTGCCACCGGGGCCGGCAGGCAACTCAGGAAAGGTAACCTCCCATGGCCTATCAAGGCACTCCAGGCTACTCAGGCGCACCAGGGTACCCAAGCGCCCCAGCCGCTGCATACTCCGACTGGATCACCAGGGTCGGCGCGTACCTGATCGACGCCGCGCCCATCATCGCCGTCTGGATCGTCTTCGAGATCCTTGCCGTGGCCGTCGGCAGCGTGGCGTTCGCCGTCATCTTGTACCTGCTCGCAGCCGTCGGCTCGATCGGTTACGGGGTCTGGAACCGCTGGATACTTGGCGGCCAGGGCCAGACCATCGGCAAGAAGCAGCTCAAGATCAAGCTCGTCAGCGAGGAGACCGGCGAGCCGATCGGCACCCTGAACGCATTCATCCGTGACATTTGCCACATCGTTGATGAAGTCATCTGCTACGTCGGCTTCCTCTTCCCGCTCTGGGACCCCAAGCGCCAGACCCTGGCCGACAAGATCATGAAGACCATCGTCATCCCGGCCTGATCAGACCGGCTTATCTCTGATCGAGGAGCCCGCGAGTGCCTGGCGCTCGCGGGCTCCTGGCTGGGTGGCGGCGCTTTGTTATGCCTGCGGGTGGTCGTCCTTTCCGAGCGCGGTCGCCGAGGCCCGGCCGAAGATCGCGATGGCGGCCCGCCTTGGCGCCAGGCGTTGCAGCGCGAACGCCGTGAACTGGTTCAGCCGGCCGGGCACCACGCGGAAGCCATGGCCGAGCGCCTCGATCGCGGTCGCGGCCACCTCCTGCGGCGACGTCGAACCCGGAGCATCACGGCTGGCGGCCAGCTGGTAGCCAGGCGTGCTGACCGCGCCAGGGCAGACGGTGAGCACGTCGACGCCGAGGTGCCTGTGCTCGGCCCAGAGCGCCTCGCCGAGCGCGATCAGGAACGCCTTGGTCGCGCTGTAGGCCGCGAGCGCGGGCACGCCTTGCAGGCCAGCGAGTGAGGAGACGAAGACGATCCCGCCCTGCCCGCGGCCGGCCATCGCAGGCAGGAAGTGATGCGCGAGCAACGCGCTGGCCCGGCAGTTGAGGTCAACGGCTGAGGCGACCTGGGATGCCTCCGCGTCAAGGAACCGACCGGACGGGGCCAGCGCCGCGTTCGCGACGACCAAGCCGACCTGCCGCGGCGAGGCCACGCTCACGACCTGGTCGATGGTCGCCAGGTCGGCTAGGTCGGCGGCGATCGGGACGACCTCGACAGCTCGCTCACGGCGGAGCCTGGCGGCGGTCTCCTCAAGCGGCTCCAGGCGGCGCGCCACCAGCAGGAGGTTCACCCCGCGTCGCGCGATCTCATCGGCGAAGGCCGCGCCGAGGCCCTGCGAGCCGCCAGCGACCAGTGCCCACGGGCCATAGCGGCGCGCGAACTGATGCATGTTCACGTGCCCGCCGGATCAGGCGTGGCGGCCGGACCGGGCGTGGCCAGGGTTGCTCCAGCTGCGGGAGCCAACTCGGTGAAGGGATGTTCTCGCGCCATCCGGATCCCGGTGACGAGCGGGAGTAGCAGCCAGGGCAGGTTCAGGGCGAGCACGATGGCGAAGTGCGGGCTGCGATGCACCCCGTTGTACTCCTCGGCCAAGATGATCAAGACGACCGCGCTCATGCTGCCGCACCACACGAGCGCGGGAACCCTGATCCAGTCGCGGCCGCGGCTGATCGCGTAGATCGCGAATGCGTAGAACGGGCCGTTCCATAGCACGTCGATCCAGATCGTCATCCGCCAGAACGCGGGGCGAGCGAGCAGCAGCGGGTCGTACTTGCGGCCGTATGAATGCACCAGGTCGA
>JASIBM010000593.1 GCA_030045175.1 Streptosporangiaceae bacterium
TCCGTGGCGGCCGCGCACCTGGGGACCGCGTGTTCGCTCCCGTGGAGCGCCAGGTGTACCGCGCGCTGCGGATCGATCCGGCGAGCAGCTGGACCTGGCGCGCCTACGCGCTGGCGGTGCTGGCCTTCGGGCTGGTGTCCACGCTCCTGCTCTACCTGATCCTGCGGTTGCAGGGTGTGCTGCCGCTGAACCCGACGCACGCGCCTGGAATGCCGCCTGCGCTGTCGTTCAACACCGCCGCCAGCTTCATCACCGGCACGAACTGGCAGGCCTACGAGGGCGAGACCGCGGCCAGCTACCTGGCGCAGATGGCTGGCCTGGTGGTCGCGCAGTTCACTGCGGCCGCCGTCGGGCTGGCCGTCGCCCTGGCCGTGATCCGCGGTGTCGCTGGCACGTCGCGCACTATCGGCAACTTCTGGGTCGACCTGACCAGGAGCCTGGTCCGGGTCTTCATCCCGCTTTCTATAGCTGGCGCGCTCGTGCTCGTGGCCCAGGGCGCCGTGCAGAATTTCAGCGGCTTTCGCACCGCGGCGACCCTCGCGGGCGGCACGCAGCAGATCCCCGGCGGGCCGGTTGCCTCGATGGAGGTCATCAAGCTGCTCGGCACCAACGGCGGCAGCTTCTACGGCGCCGGCGGCGCCCATCCGTTCGAGAACCCCACCGGCTTTACCAACATGTTCGACCTGCTGCTCGTGATCGTGCTGCCGTTCGCGATCGCCCTGATGTTCGGCAGGCTCATCGGCAGGCCGCGGCAGGGGTACGCGCTGGCCGCGGTCATGGCCATCATCTTCATCGGCCACACCGTCGTCTCGATGCAGGCCGAGGCGGGTGGCAATCACCTGCTGCCCGCGAGCGTTTCCCAGGCGGTGACCCCGACCAGCCCCGGCGGGAACATGGAGGGCAAGGAGACCAGGTTCGGCCCGGAGGGGTCAGCCCTGATGACGGTCGGCACCATGGGCACCACCGCTGGCGCCACCGACTCGGCGCTCGACAGCTACACGCCGGTCGGCGGCGCCGGGGCGTTCGTCGGCATCTTGCTCGGCGAGATCAGCCCGGGCGGTGACGGCGGCGGGCTGTACTCCATCTTGGTGTTCGCGCTGCTCGCGGTGTTCGTCGCCGGGCTGATGGTGGGCCGGACCCCGGAGTTCCTCGGCAAGAAGATCCGCGGGCCGCAGATGAAGCTCGTCATCGCCTACGTGCTGACGATCCCGGTCGTGGTGCTGGTGCTCGGGAGCATGTCCCTGGTTCTCTCCGCGGGCACCAAGTCGATACTCAACCCAGGCTTTCATGGGCTGTCCGAGGTCATGTACGCGTACGCCTCCGTCGCGCTGAACAACGGGTCCGCCTTCGCCGGGCTCGCGGCCAACACCGCCTGGTACAACATCACCCTGGCCCTGGTCATGCTGGTCGGGCGGTTCGTCCCGATCGTGCTTGCGCTGGCCATCGCAGGCTCCCTGGCCGGCGCGCGGATCCACGCGCGCACGAAGGCCACGCTCGACACGGCGGGGCCGACCTTCGCCACGTTCCTGCTCGGGGTGATCGTGATCGTCGGCGGCCTGATCTACTTCCCCATGCTCATACTCGGCCCGATCGGCGAGCGCATCGTCGGCTGAGCGCCGCTCGCGGCAACCTGGGCCGGTGGCGTCGCCTGGCGGGCATAAATTGGCGGCAGGCGGGTGTTATCCGGGCGGCAAAACTGGCAATCAGCGCAATAAAGGGGTAGCGACGTGAGCGTGCATGACATCCCACTCCAGACCCTCACCGGACAGCCGGCCACGCTTGGCGACTTCGGCGGGTCGACCGTGCTCGTGGTGAACGTCGCCTCGCAGTGCGGGCTGACCCCGCAGTACGCGGGCCTGCAGCGGCTGCAAGACCGGTTCGCCGGTCGCGGGCTGGTGGTCGCCGGATTCCCGTGCAATCAGTTCGGCGCCCAGGAGCCTGGCACGCCGGACGAGATCAGCGAGTTCTGCTCGGTGAACTACGGCGTCACGTTCCCGATGTTCGCCAAGATCGACGTGAACGGGCCTGACCGGCACCCGCTGTACGCGGAGCTTACCGAGGTCCCAGACGCCGAGGGCAACGCCGGCGACATCCAGTGGAACTTCGAGAAATTCCTTGTCGGCGCGGACGGCAAGGTCATCGCGCGATTCCGGCCGATGACCGAGCCCGAGGCACCAGAGGTCGTCGCGGCGATCGAGGCCAGCCTGGCTGGCTAGCCATAGCCAGGGGCGTGTCCTAGCCGACGAGCGCCTCGCCGACGTAGCCACCGCGCCGCACGCCTGGCGGGCAGGCGAAGATCGCGCTGCCGATGTGGGTGATGTACGTGCTCAGGCCGTCGTTCCCGGCGATGCTTTCCTGGATCGGGATGAACTGCTTGCGCGGGTCGCGCTGGTATACCAGGAACATCACCCCGGCCGCGGTCGTGTCGGTCGTCGGGTCGATCCCTGTCGTGTAGGAGTAGCCGCGGCGCAAGATCTGCTGCTCGCCGTTGAGGCGCGGCGAGGCAAGCAGGATGTGCGCGAACGATGGCATCAGGGTCAGCCGGGTTCCCGACACCTTGTGCCGTCCGATGGCCTCCTCCTGGGTGTCCAGCCCGCTGGCGTCCCATAGCCCGAGCGCGATCTGGATCCGCCTGGCGACCAGGTACGAGCCGCCGTGCATCCAGGCGGGCGAGGCAGGCCCGGCGGCCCAGACGAACCTGTCGAGCGCCGCGGTGTCCTCGACCTTGATGTTGGCCGTGCCGTCCTGGAAGCCCATCAGGTTCCTTGGCAGCGGCTGGCTCGTGCTGTTGCCGGTCCGCCCGAACCCGCCGAGCAGCCAGTTCGGCTCGGCGATCGGGTGCGCCAGCCTGATCAGGTCGTGCGCGGCGTGGAAGGCGACCTGCGGGTCGTCGGAGCAGACCTGGATGCCGAGGTCCCCGCCGCTGATCTGCGGATCAAGCGCGTCGCCGGAGAACGCGGGCAGGTCGACCAGTGGCGCGGGACGGTGCTTGGCTAGCCCGAACCTGTCCTCGCCGTTGCTTGTGAACAGCGTCGGACCGAATCCGAACGTGACGGTCAGCCTTGCTGGCGACAGCCCAAGGGCCTCGCCGGTGTCGGCCGGCGGGGTATTGCGGTGCGGGGATGGTGAGCCGATCGTCCGGCCCGCCGACATCGCCGCCGCCGCGTCTGTCCAGCGCCGCAGCAGCTTTCGCAGGTCAGCGGGTGCGGAGCTGACCATGTCGAGTGAGGCGAACTGGAAGAAATTTTGGGCGGGCGTGGCGATACCGGCCTGATGGGTGCCGTAGAACGGAACCACGTCGGCAGGCACCCTGGCCGGGCCGGCGGGCGCGGCCAGCGCCTGGTCGTTGCCCGCCAGGAGCGCGCCCGTTCCGATCGCGCTCGCACCAAGCCCAGTCAGCCCTGCCGACCGCAAGAAACCGCGCCGGGTAGCTTTCACCAGGTAAGTATGGCATCAGTGATCGGCCCTCCCGCCGCCGTTCCGGCCGCGTGGTCGCGAGCTGATGGCCTTCCGTGCGGTGTGAGCGGCGACTATAACGGCCCTGCCGAAGATGCTGGGTATTACCGGCGGCTCTGGGCGGCGTACACGAGCGAGTCGTAGCCCTCGCTGACGCGGGCAGCCGGGACGCCCAGTGATTCGGCGAATGCCGCGAGCTCGGTTTGTACCGCGCCGGGGTCCGCGTCGTCGGCGGCTAGGCGCTCGAGTTCGAGGAAGCCGCCGACGCCCTCGACGTCGTCGACGCAAAGTGAGATGCCGTCGACGGTGGCTTGGCGGCGGGACTTGACGATCCGGACGGTGGGCTGAAAGCCCATGAGCATCGCCGCGTGGTGCATGGCCTGGCGGTCGGCCACCTCGGTCTCGTATTCGAGGCATGCCTGATCGTTCTCGGTGGGCTGCTTGAGGGTGAAGTAGTGCCGTCCGCCTGTGGTGCGCAGGCGAGG
>JASIBM010000594.1 GCA_030045175.1 Streptosporangiaceae bacterium
AGGCGCGAGGCGCACGCGCTAGGCCAGCTCTCCGGTGCCGGGGCGCCGTGAGCACGCGGCGGGCCTGGACCACCCCCGAGGACGTGCTCGGCGTGCTGCGCAAGCGCTGGGAGTCGGGGGCCTTCCTGACCGCGCTGGCCAGCGGCGAGCCGTTCGAGCCGATCGGCCTGCCGGTGCGCGGCCCGGCGCCTGGCGAGATCGCGGGCAGCTTTGCCGCGGCGGCCGATTGGGTCGCGCGATGGCGGCGGGCTGACCAGGCGGGGCTGCGGGTCGAATACGACCGGATCGGGGGGCGGGCGTTCGGGGCGAACGAGATTCCGTGCCGGGCCTGGGTCGACGGGTACGAGCAGTTGTGGGCCGCGCTCGGGGTCGGGTCGCAGGCGCGGCGGTTCGCCGAGCTCGTCGAGCAGACCCGCGCCCGATGCCCGCGACTCGGCCCGTGGCTGGTCGCCCACCCGATGCGGGCTCTGGCGCTCGAAGGGTGCTGGACCGAGATGGTGGCCACGGTCGGGTGGATCGACGAGCGGCAGCGGCCGGGCATGTACCTGCGGCAGGTCGACGTGCCAGGCGTGGACACGAAGTTCATCGAGCGGCACCGCGGCGTGCTCGCCGACCTGCTCGACTTGCAACTCGGCCCCGGGCGTGCCGACGTCAGCATGTCCCGATCACAGTTCGCCGAGCGCTATATGTTCGAGCGGAAGCCACATTACGTGCGGTTCAGGGTGCCGCCCGGCGGCATCAGCCTGGGCGGCGCCTGCTACACGGAGCTGTCGGTGCGGGCGGACGAGCTCGCCACGCCGCCGCCTGGGATCGGCACGGTTTTCGTGGTCGAGAACGAGATCACCTATCTGGCGTTCCCGCTCGCGCCCGGCCAGATGGTGATCTTCGGCGGGGGATACGCGGTGTCGGCGCTCGAGTCGCTCGGCTGGCTGGCCGGCTGCGGGCTCGTCTACTGGGGCGACATCGACACGCACGGGTTCGCGATACTCAACCGGCTGCGCCAGCGGTTCGGCCACGCCAGGTCGATGCTGATGGACGAGCGGACCCTGCTCGCGCACCGGGGGCAGTGGGTGACCGAGCCGAACCCGACGGACGCCGCGCTCGGCCTGCTGGTGCCTGAAGAGCTGGCGGTGTACCGGGACCTCGTCGATGACGTGCTCGGCCCGAGCGTGCGGCTGGAGCAGGAGCGGGTCGGCTTCGGCGCGATCGAGGCCGCGCTGCGAATCGCCCGCTGCGGGTGAGGGGGCGGGGGCCGGACCTGGGAACCATGGCCCCATGACCAAGCAGCGTTTGAGCGTGGCGCCACTCGCCGGGGCGGTCGCCATCGCCGGGGCGGCGGTGTTCCTCGTCGCGTGCAGCTCGTCGCCGTCGAGCAGCAAGAAGACCGCCAGCCCGGCCGTGCACCAGACCTCGATGCCTTCAAGCAAGGCGCCCAAGAAACCGATGCCGTCCGACTCGCCGACCTTGTCTGCCGCCGCCTGCGCGCACGCCAAGTCGCTGCGCGGGTCGCTCACCAGCGTCACCCACGTCACCTACAACAGCAAGTCAGCGACTGTGATCACCGCGGACCTGAAGAACATCAAGACGCAGGTCGCGGCGCTCAAGAGCGAGCCTGCCCTGTCGGGTGACATGAAGGCGCTGAGCGCCGACGTGACCAAGGTGCAGGACGCTGCCAAGGGCATCACGACCCCGCCGAGCCCAGCCCAGCTCAAGGCCGTGCTCACCGCGCTGGCCGGCCTTAAGGCCACGGCCACCCCGACGATCGCCAAGCTCAAGGCGGCTTGCCCCTAGCCGGCGGCCAGGGCGGCCACGGCGGCCAGGCAGGCTAGGCCCCGTCGCCGGGCAGCAGCTCGGCGTCGTCGAACTGCCAGTACGCGCGCAGCGCCGTCAGCCGCCCGGCGCCGTCCGTGCGGTACGTGTAGACGCCCCTGACCACGGCGACGTGGGCGCCACCAGGCAAGACCGTGCGGATGACGCCCACGTCGGCGACTTCGTCGCCGCATAGGTAAGACCGTTCTATCTCGAAGGTGACCTGCTCGTTCGGGGCGATCACGGCGTCGTAGAACGCGGCGATCGCGGCCAGCCCCCGGTGCCCGTGCCCGGCCGGGTCGAACGGGGACGGTCCGACCGGGTCGGCCACCACCGCGTCCGGCGCGAACAGGCCGAGCCACGCCTGCCGGTCCTTCGCCGCGACCGCCGCCTGGGACCGCCTCGCGAGATCCCGCGCCGTGGGATGCGCCGTCACGGGCTCAGCCCCGCACCTTGGCGATCACGTTCTCAGCGAACGCGTTCAGCGCCCCGATCTTGTCCGCGAGCGGCTGGTTGTCAGGACCGGTCACGTACGGCCACCGGAAGCCCACGATCACGTCGGTCACGCCCTGGTCTTCCAGCCGGCGCACCCCGTCCGCGCTGTACGCGTCCGCCGAGATCACGTGCACTCCGAACGGCCGGCCGTCGGTCCCCTCCTGCCTGCGAAGCTCGGCCAGCCTGGCGAGCAGGCCGGGCAACTCGGCCGGGTCGCCGCCGCCGTGCATCCAGCCGTCCCCGGACCGGGCCGCCCGCCGCAGCATCGCCTCGCCGTGCCCGCCGAACAGGATCGGTATGGGTAGCGTCGGCACCGGGGATAGCTTGACAAGCGGAATATCGAACAGATCGCCGTGGTACTCGAAGTACCCGCCGCCGGCCAGCCCGCGGATGATCGCGATCTCCTCGTCCATTCGCCGGCCTCGGCGCTCCCACGGAACCCCGAGCACGTCGTAGTCCTCCCGCCACGGGGACAGGCCCACGCCGAGCAGCAGCCGGTTGCCGGTGAGCACGGCCACCGAGGTGGCCTGCTTGGCCACGAGGACCGGGTTGCGCACCGGCAGCTTGAGCACGAACGTCACGAACGCCAGCCGCGTCGTCACCGCGCCAAGCGCGGGAATCAGCGAGAACGGCTCGATGAACGGCTTGCCGTCCAGGAACTCCCTGCCGCCGTCCGGGCTGTACGGGTACCTGCTTGTCGCGTGTGCCGGGTAGCAGATGCTGTCGGGCACGACCATCGTGTCGTAGCCCGCCGCCTCGGCCGCCCGCGCCAGCGGCACGTAGAACGACGGATCGGTCATCGACTCCGCGTAGCTGAAGCGCACCCCACCAGACTAGAACAGGTTCTACTGCTGGCGGGTGCGGGCGTACCGGTGCGTCCCGCGCCTGCGCGCCCGCCAGTCTTCGCGGCTAGGGGTTGGGGGTCGCGTTGACCTGCCAGGTGGTCCCGTCCCAGACCTCGGCGAGGGTGCGGTAGGTTCGCTTGGCCCGCCGGACCGCCGGGCTGAAGCGGTACCCGACGGCCGCGCACTCGGCCGGGGTCACGCAGGACACGTGCAGCAGCACGTCGCCGCTCCACGGCGCCTTCGTGCCCGGCGACGGCTGAACGCTCCAGCTAGTGCCGTTCCAAGCCTCGATCAGGCCGGCGTTGCCGTGCACGCCGGACGCGACGCACACCGCGGAGGTGGGGCAGCTCACGCCGGTGAGCGCGGCGCCGTTCTCGGCCGGCGTGGCCGAGGCCTGCCACGTTCCGCCGGTCCACTCTTCAGCGAACCCGTGCGAGCCTGGCCCGGTCGAGTCGCCGACCGCCATGCACTGCGTCGTGGTCGGGCAGGAGATGTCCTGGAAGTCGGTGCTCGCCTGGCCGCGGGAGTTCAGCGCCGATTGCAAGGTCCAGGAGCCGCCGCTCCACAGCGCTGAATAGGTGAGCGACTTGCCGCTGGCGTTGGTGTAGTTGCCGACGGTCATGCACTGCGTCGTGGTCGGGCAGGACACGCCGGCCAGCTCGGATGCCCTGGAGTGCGCGGGGGCTGGCACGGTCAGGCGCGTCAGCGCCGAGCCGCCGGTCCAGGTGTAAGCCGTGGCGTGGCTGGCGTAGACGATCCGCCGCCCGATCTTCCTTGACGTTCCGGCCAGACCGACCGACATGCAGAACGTCGTGCTCGCGCACGAGACGTCCTGGAGGCTGGACCAGGTGCTGCCCGGCGGGCTGGTCGAGTTGACGATGCCGCACGAGAGGTAGCACAGTTCAGCGAACTGCGTCTCGTACCTGACATTGTCGTAGTGCAGGCCCACGATGAGGCAGGTGGGGGCCAGCCCGGCAGACCCGCAGGACACCTCATTAGGCACGGTCACCTGGTTGTTCCGAGATGGCTCGGGCACGACGCCCCTCCAGCCCCAGATGTCCCCCTGGTTCCAGCTGACCACGAGAGGCGCGATGGCGCCAGAGAACCACCAGCCCGTGGCCTCGCAGGTGAACGTCGACGGTGAGCCGTTGTTCAGTGCATCGCACGAGTCGCTGCCGAACAGGTCGTCGTGGAATCCCGCGGACGGGGTCGCGAAGCCGGGTCGCGGGGCCGTCGCCGGGTCGGCCAGGCCAGCGGTCGCCGTAGCGGCGGGCGTGGCCGTCCCAGGGCTGGCTGGCACGGGACCCGCGATCGCCGTGGTGGCCGGCGCGCAGAGCAGGAGCGCGGCGGCGAGGACAGGAAGGCCGGCCGGCACCGAACGTGTCAAGAACATGACCCTCCTTCTGCCAGGGATACCGGCAATGGCCGGTCAGGGGTTGTTGACCTGCCAGCCGCTGCCGGTCAGGACCTCGGCCAGGTACCGCAGCGTCCGCCTGCTCGGCCTGGTCCCCGGGTCGAACCGGTACCCGACGGCCAGGCACTGCGTCGCGGTGAGGCAGGACACGTGCGTGAGCACGTCCCCGCTGAAGGGGGCCTTGGTGGCCGGGGAGCTCTGGGCGCTCCAGCTCGTGCCATTCCATGCCTCGATCAGCCCGTGGTCGCCGCGGCTTCCCGACCCGTAGCAGAAGCTCACCGTGGGGCAGGTGACGCCGAACATGGCGGCGCCGTTCGCTGCGGGCGTGGGCGAGATCTGCCAGGTGCCGTCGTTCCACTCCTGCGCGAACGGATGCGAGCCGGGGCCGGTGGAGTCGCCGACGGCCATGCAGAGCGTCGCGCTCGGGCACGCCACGTCCTGGAACGTGGTCCGGGCCTGGCCGGGCACGCTGAGGGCGGGCTGCAGGGTCCACGTCCCGCTGTTCCAGGCCACGGAGTAGGTCAGCCACTTGCCGTGCGCGCTGGTGTAGTTGCCGACCGCCAGGCAGGTCGTGGCCGACGCGCAGGAGACCCCGGCGAGCTCGGAGGTCCTCGCGCCCGCCGGGGCGGGCGGGCTGAGCCTGGTGAGCGTGCCGCCGCCGGTCCAGCTGTACGCGGTCGCGTGCGAGGTGTACACGATCTTGTGCCCGGTCTTACCCGACGTGCCCGCCTCGCCGACCATCAGGCAGAACGTGGACGCCGGGCAGGACACGTCCGCGAGCGCGGACCACGTGCTACCTGGCGGGTTCTTCTCGGCGACGATGCCGAGCGCGCTGCCATCGGCGGGAGCCTCGGCGAACTGAGTCTCGTACCTGGGGTTGCGGTAATAGTCGCCGACCACCGCGCAGGTTGGGAGCCCGCCTTCGGCGGAGCACGATGTCGCGTTGGGCAGGTTCACCTTGTCAGGGATGTCCGTCGGGTAGTACCCGTCCCACCGCGAGACGCCCCCCTGGTTCCAGCCGAGCCCGACCGGGATCTCACCGTTGACGTTGGCGTAGAAGCCGACGGCCAGGCACCAGTAAGGGGTCGACGACCAGCCGCTCGCGTCGACGCAGGAGTCGCCGCTGAAGGCCTCGTCGACGAATGCGCCGGCCGGGGCCAGGAAGCCT
>JASIBM010000595.1 GCA_030045175.1 Streptosporangiaceae bacterium
GCGCGGCAGGCTGGCTTCGCCGACGTGATCGCGCCGCCCACGTTCCCGATCGTGATCACCATAGCGAGCACGTCGCACGCGCTCGCCGACCCTGGCCTGAACCTGAACTACGCGATGGTGGTGCACGGCGAGCAGCGGTTCGAGTACGCGCGCCCGCTGGTGGCGGGCGACGTGGTGCGGGCACAGGTCACCATCACCGGCATCAGGCACGTGGGCAGCAACTCGATGCTGACCACGCGGACATCGATCACCACCCTCGACGGCGAGGACGTCTGCACGGCGTACTCGACGCTGGTAGAGCGCGGCGGGTCAGCATGAGCGATCAGGTCACCTACGACGAGGTCGAGGCTGGAACTGAGATCACGCCGGTCAGCTATCCGGCGACCAGGCTGAGCCTGGTGAAGTACTGTGGCGCGTCCGGCGACTTCAACGTCATCCACTGGAACGAGCGGATCGCCAAGGCGGTCGGGCTGCCCGACGTGATCGCGCACGGGATGTTCACGATGGCGCAGGCAGGCCGGCTAGTCACCGACTGGGCGGGCCCGCAGGCCGTGGTGCTCGAGTTCGGCGTCAGGTTCTCCGCACCTGTCGTGGTGCCCGATGACGACATCGGCGCCACGATCACCGTGACAGGGAAGGTCGAAGAGAAGCTCGGCGACAACCGGGTGGCCTTGTCGCTGACGGCCAGGTCCGGCGACACCAAGGTGCTCACCAGGGCAAGGGCCGTCGTACGACTGCCGTAAGCTCGGCTGGTGCTGAGCGTCGCCGAGCAAGTCGATCTGTCTGGCTACACGACGCTGCGGCTCGGCGGTCCTGCGGCGCGATTCGCGCAGGCCAGCACCGCCCGTGCAGTCGCCGAGGCCGTGCGCGCCGCCGACCTGGCCGGTGAGCCGCTGCTCGTGCTCGGCGGTGGCAGCAACCTGGTGATCGCCGACGACGGCTTCGCAGGCACCGTCGTGCGGATCGCGACGACAGGCGTCCGGCTCAGCCGCGCCGGCGATGCTGGCGACGACGCGGTCTTGCTTACCGTCGCGGCGGGTGAGGACTGGGACCGGCTGGTCGAGTGGGCGGTCGAGGAGAAGCTAGCCGGCATCGAGTGCCTGTCCGGCATCCCTGGCCTGGCCGGGGCGACCCCGATCCAGAACGTCGGCGCCTACGGCCAGGAGGTCGCGACGACGATCGAGAGTGTCCTGGTCTACGACCGGGCAGGTGACCACGCGGTCGGCTGCACGACGCTCTCCAGGGCCGACTGCGGCTTCGGCTACCGCACCAGCGTGCTCAAGGCAGGGTCAGGGGCAGCAGCGCCGGACGCGCCTGGATCGTCCGCTGGCCCGGTCCCCACGGGGCGGTACATCGTGCTCGAGGTAACGTTCGCGCTGCGGCGGCAGCCGATGTCGGACTCGATCAGGTACCCCGAGCTCGCGGCGACGCTCGGCGTCGCCGTGGGGGAGCAGGTTCCGCTGCCTGACGTCAGGTCTGCCGTGCTCGAACTGCGACGGCGCAAGGGCATGGTGCTCGATCCGGCTGACAGCGACACCGCGAGCGCCGGATCGTTCTTCACCAACCCGGTGATCGGCCCCGATCAGCTCGCCAGGCTCGATCGCGTGGCCAGGGCGCGCGACCCCGGCGCCACCGTGCCGCGCTACCCGGCCGAAGGCGGCCAGTTCAAGGTCCCGGCCGCCTGGCTGATCGAGCAGGCCGGATTCTGCAAGGGCTACCCAGGTTCCGGGCCAGCCAGGATCTCGTCCAAGCACACCCTGGCACTGACCAACCGGGGCGGAGCGAGCACCGGCGACGTGCTCGATCTGGCCCGTGAGATCACAGCGGGGGTGCGGGCTGTGTTCGATATAAGACTGGTCAACGAGCCGGTGCTCGTGGGTGTGACGCTATAGGGCCGGCCCCGTGGCCAGGTCCGGCGCGGCGAGCCACGCGTCGATGCCTGCGAGCAGCTTAGACCTCACCCCGGCCGGGGCCGCCGAGGCGAGCACCGACATCCGTGCCAGGTCGGCGAGCCGGTCGTCGCCAAGCCCGTGGGAGTGCCGCGCGATCTCGTACTGCGCGGTCAGCCGCGAGCCGAACAGCAGCGGATCGTCGGCGCCGAGCGCCACGCTCACCCCGGCGTCGAGCAGGCGCAGCAGCGGCACGGCGCTTGGCGAGGCGGCGATCCCTAGCGCGACGTTCGACGTCGGGCAGACCTCGAGCGTGACCCGTCGCTCGGCGAGCGTGCCGAGCAGGCCAGGGTCGGCCACGGCCGTCACGCCGTGCCCGATCCTGTCGGCGCCGAGATCGGCGATGCACGCCCGGACGCTGGCCGGGCCAAGCAGCTCGCCGCCGTGCGGCGCCAGGATCAGGCCGGCCCGCGCCGCGATGCGGAAGGCCGGGGCGAAGTCGCTTGCCGCGCCGCGGCGCTCGTCGCTTGACAGGCCGAAGCCGACCACGCCAGCCCCCGCGTAGCGGGCGGCAAGCCTGGCCGCGGTGCGCGCCTCGAGCGGGTGCCTGGTGCGATTCGCGGCGATTATCACCCCGATTCCCACGCCGGACTCGCGGGCGGCGTAGGCCGCCGCGTCAAGCACAAGATCGGCAAACGCAGAAATGCCCCCAAATCGTCCGGCATAGCCTGACGGATCTACCTGGATCTCAAGCCAGCCCGACCCCTCGGCCTGCTCGTCGGCGGCCGTCTCAGTGATCAGCCGCCGCACGTCGTCCTCGGTTCGCAGGACCGCCCGCGCGCTGTCGTACAGCCGCTGAAACCGGAACCAGCCGCGCTCGTCGGTGCCGCTCAGCCTCGGCGGCCACTCGGAGCCGAACGCGTCCGGCAGCGTGATCCGGTGCGCGGCGGCGAACTCGATCATGGTGTCGCGCCGCATCGCGCCGGTGAAGTGCAGGTGCAGGTGCGCCTTGGGTAGCAGGTCGAGCGGCCGGGCCATCGGCCTAGTCTGCCTGACTCGCCCGGTGCGTCAGTTGCGCTTGGTGCGCTCAGCGCGCCTGGCTGAGCAACGTGCCGAGCCTGGTCAGGCCTTCGGCCATGTCGTCGTCGGCCAGCGCGGCGGACATCCTGAAGTAGCCAGGCGTGCCGAACGCCTCGCCGGGGACGACGGCGACCTCGGCGTGGGCGAGCACGATCTCGGCGAGCTCGGCCGACGTGTGCGCGACCTGGCCCGCGATCTGCTTGCCGAGCACGCCCTGGACGCTCGGGTAGCAGTAGAACGCGCCCTCGGGCATAGGGCAGTTCACGCCAGGGATCTCGTTCAGCATCTTGGTCATCAGCTGCCTGCGGCGGTCGAATGCCTCGCGCATCTGCGCCACCGCGGACAGGTCGCCGCAGACCGCGGCGAGCGCCGCCGCCTGAGCGACGTTGCAGACGTTGGAGGTGGCGTGCGACTGGAGGCTGATGGCCGCGTTGATCACGTCGGGCGGGCCGATCATCCAGCCGACCCGCCACCCAGTCATCGCGTAGGTCTTGGCCACGCCGTTCAGGACGACGCACCGGTCGGCGATCTCGGGAGCGACCACGGGCATGGAGACGAACCTGGCCGTGCCGTAGACGAGGTGCTCGTAGATCTCGTCGGTCACCACCCACAAGCCGGTACTCGCCGCCCACCGGCCAATGTCCGCGACGAGCTCGGGCGGGTAGACGGCGCCTGTCGGGTTCGATGGCGAGACGAACAGCAATGCCTTGGTGCGGTCTGTCCGATGCGCCTCGAGCTGGTCGACCGAGGTCAGGTAGCCGGAGCGCTCGTTGGTGAGGACTGGCACGGGAACCCCGCCGGTAAGCCTGATCGCCTCCGGATAGGTGGTCCAGTGCGGCGTGGGCAGCAGCATCTCGTCGCCCGGGTCGAGAAGGGTGGCCAGTGCCTGGAGCACGGCCTGCTTGCCGCCGTTGGTCACGAGGACCTGGCTGGGCGAGACGACAAGCCCGGAGTCCCTGGCCGTCTTGGCCGCGATGGCCTCGCGCAGCTCTGGCAGCCCCGCCGTCGGCGTGTACTTATGGAACCTGGGCACCGCGCAGGCTCGCTGGGCCGCCGCGACGATGTAGTCCGGAGTGGGGAAGTCAGGCTCGCCCACACCGAAGGTGATCACGGGTCGGCCGAGCGCCCGCAGCTCCCTGGACTTGGCGTCCACGGCAAGGGTCGCCGATTCCCCGATGCTCGCTATGCGCGCCGATACCCGTGCCGTCCGCGTGCTGTGCTGCGATTCCATGATTCATCTTTGCATTACCGATCGCGTGGTCGGCCAACCCCCCGAGGTGACCTGTGGGGCGCGAGTGTCGCGCGGGTCGGCGCGGCGCACGGGTGCGGTCTGGTCTTGCCGTGCTGCGGCGTGGTCCTGGCTCGCTGCGGCGTGGTCCTGGCGCGGCGCGGTCCTGGCGCGGCGTGGTCCTTGATTGGCGTCCTGGCCGTGGCGCTGAGTGTGGCGCTGAGCGGCCAGTTCGACGCGATGCCTTCAGGCAACGTACACTTCAACATCTGGTGCAGGCCCGTCGGGTGGCTCAAGCGCGCCCGCGGTGCCGTATCGTTGCACGCGGAGGTTGCGGCGCGGAGGTTCTGGGACAAGACTTCGCTTAGCAGGACTTCGGCTAGCACGAGTTGGGTTGGCCCAAAGGCTGGGTCAGTGCGGCTTGGGCTACCGGAGTTGGGTTAGCTGAGGTTTGGGTTAGCAGTTAGCAGAAGTTGAGTAGCAGAGGTTGAGTTAGCAGAGGGCAGTAGCTCAATTGGCTAGAGTTCCGGTCTCCAAAACCGGCGGTTGGGGGTTCGAGTCCCTCCTGCCCTGCGAGTCGGTCCGCAGCCGGGCGGGCCGCGTCGGCGTGAGCCGGCTGATGATCAGCTTTCGATAGGTGAGGACATGACGACTCAGGTACGTGGCCAGCAAGAGAGGAAGCCGGCCAGGTCGTCAGGCCCGGGCAAGCCGGACCGGACAAGTCCGACTATTTTCCTGCGCGAGGTCAGGGCCGAGCTGCGGAAGGTGATCTGGCCGACCCGCAAGGAGCTGACGACTTACACCACGGTCGCCGTCGTCTTCATCCTGGTCATGGTCGGCATCGTGACCGGCTTGGACTACAGCCTGACGAAACTGGTGTTCTGGGCCTTCACGGGTAAGTAGCGGGCTCCTGTGGCCCGCGGCCTTGCCGTGGCGGCGTGACCCCCTGCGCACGGACCTGCGCGGGCGGTACCTAAAGGCAGTGCGCGCCGGGAATGCGCGCGACGAGGTTGCAGAGAGAAAGAGCTATCGTGTCCGAGTTCGAAGAGCAGGCCGGTGAGCCGTCGGCCGAGCGTGCCGATATCGCCGAGGCTGGCCTGCCGGACGCGACGGCGAACGGCGAGATCAGCGAGGCGCTGGACGCCGAGCTAGCGCAGGAGCCGGACCAGGAATCCGACCCGGTCGCCGCGTTCACCGCCGAGCTGCGCCGGCTGCCAGGCGAGTGGTATGTGGTGCATTCCTACGCCGGATACGAGAACCGGGTCAGGGCAAACCTGGAGAGCCGTACCCAGTCGCTGAACATGGAAGACTACATCTTCCAGATCGAGGTCCCCACCCACGAGGTCATCGAGGTCAAGGGCGGCAAGCGACAGCAGGTCCAGGAGAAGGTGCTGCCCGGTTACATCCTGGTACGGATGGAGCTGACCGACGAGTCCTGGGCGGTGGTGCGGAACACGCCAGGGGTCACCGGCTTTGTGGGCCTGTCGAGCAAGCCGTCGCCGTTGCCGCTGAGCGAGGTCGTCGCCCTGCTCGCCCCGGTTCCTGAGGAGAAGGCGGCGAAGAAGGCGGAGACCATGCGGGCGGCCGCCGTCGACTTCGAGATCAACCAGTCGGTTACCGTGATGGACGGCCCGTTCGCCACCCTTCCCGCCACGGTGAGCGAGATCAACCCAGATACCCAGAAGCTCAAGGTGCTCGTGTCGATCTTCGGCAGGGAGACGCCGGTGGAGCTCTCGTTCGACCAGGTCAGCAAGATCTGATAGGGCCGGGCACGGTCAGGGCCAGGCAAGGAAGCCAGACAAGGAACAGGACAGCAGGCACATGGCTCCGAGGAAGAAGAGGATCGCTGCGATCGTCAAGGTCCAGCTGAACGCGGGCGCCGCCACCCCGGCTCCACCGGTGGGCACGGCCCTTGGCCCGCACGGCGTGAACATCATGGACTTCGTCAGGCAGTACAACGCGGCGACGGACTCCCAGCGCGGCAACATCATCCCGGTCGAGATCACGATCTTTGAGGATCGGTCGTTCACCTTCGTGACGAAGACGCCGCCGGCCGCCGAACTGATCAAGAAGGCCGCGGGCGTGCAAAAGGGCAGCGCGACGCCGCACAAGGCCAAGGTCGGCAGGATGTCCATGGCCCAGGTCAGGGAGATCGCACAGGTCAAGATGCCAGACCTGAACGCGACCAGCATCGAGGCCGCGGAGAAGATCATCGCGGGTACGGCCAGGTCGATGGGCATCAACATCGAGGGCTAGC
>JASIBM010000596.1 GCA_030045175.1 Streptosporangiaceae bacterium
CGTGCTGATCAGTAACAACTGCATCGGGCACCAAGAGCAGGTGCACTGGGTCCAGGTGTATCCGCCTGGGACGTACACCGCGCTCTACGGGCCGCTCAACATGCTGGGCTGCGCCCTGCGATCGCTGGTGACGATGCACGTGAGCACAGTAAGCGCTGGCCAGGTCTCCTGAGTCCGGTCCAGCCGGCCGCCCAGGCGCTCGCGAGCTACGCTTCGCGCGTGGGCCGTGGGCGTGGGCCGTGGGCGGTGGGCCTGGGAGGCGATGTGAGCGGAGCGCAGGATCGGGTCGGCCATCCCTCCGATTGCAGGCCAGCGGACTGGGCCGCGGAGGTGGCCGAGATCGGCCGCCGCCGCGAGCTTGCCATGGCCATGGGCGGGCCGGACAAGGTCGACCGCCAGCGAGCCTCGGGCCGGCTCACCGTGCGCGAGCGCATTGACCGGCTCGTCGATGCCGGCAGCTTCGCCGAGCTCGGCGCGCTGACCGGCTTCGCCGGCTATGACGAAGAGGGTCGCCTCATGTCGGTCGTGCCAGCCAACTTCGTGACTGGGACGGCCAGGATCGGCGGCCGCGGCGTGCTGCTCGGCTGCGACGACTTCACCGTCCGCGGCGGCTCGGGTGACGCGGCCATCCACGCCAAGCAGGTGTTCGCCGAGCAGTACGCGGCGGGCATGCGCCTGCCCGTGGTGCGGCTGCTCGACGGCGCGAGCGGTGGCGGCAGCGTCAAGATGACGCACACGGCCGGGGCCACCTACGTGCCGGTCAACCCGGCGTGGGATGTGGTGGTCGGGAACCTCTCGCTAGTCCCCGTCGTGGCCGCGTGCCTCGGACCGACGGTCGGGCTAGGCGCAGCGCGCCTGGTCATGTCCCATCTGGCGGTCATGGTGCGCGGCGTCGGCCAGCTCTTCACCGCCGGGCCGCCGGTCGTGCGCGCGGGCACCGGCGAGGACCTGACCAAGGAAGAGCTCGGCGGCGCGGCCGTGCACCTGGGCAACGGCACGATCGAGCGGTTCGCTGACAGTGAGGACGAGGCGTTCGCGATCATCCGGGCCTTCCTGTCGTACCTGCCCGCCAGCGTGCACGAGCTACCGCCTGTGCTGGCACGCGACGACCCGCCGGACCGGCGTGACGAGGCGCTGATCAGCGCGATCCCGCGCAACCCCCGCCTGCCCTACCGGATAGGGCCGATCCTTGCGGCGATCTTCGACCGGGGGTCGTTGTTCAGCTACGCCGAGTACGGCCGGGCCACGGTCACCGCGCTGGCCCGCCTCGATGGCCACCCAGTTGGCGTGATCGCGACCGACCCGTACAAGGGGACCACGATGTCGGTGGCTGGAGCGCAGGCCATGACCCGCCTGGTGGACCTCTGCGAGACGTTCCACCTGCCGATCGTCAGCCTGACCGATCAGGGCGGGATCTCCATCGGCAAGATCGCCGAGGCACAAGGCACGATCAGGCACGCCGCGCGGGCCATCGCGGCGGTGTACCAGGCGCGGGTCCCGCAGGCCGAGATGATCGTGCGCCGCGTCTACGGGGTAGCCGGGGCCGGCGCGGTGAACCGGCACCGGGCCGCGCGGAGCTGGGCTTGGCCATCGGGCGACTGGGGGTCGCTGCCGGTACAGGGCGGGGTTGAGGCGGCGTTCCGCAGTCAGATCGAGCAGGCAAGTGATCCGGCGGCGGAGATCGAGCGGATCAGGACGGCGCTGGCCGCGATCAGCTCGCCGTTCCGCACGGCCGAGCGGTTCGGGGTGCAGGACCTGATAGACCCGCGAGACACCAGGCCGCTGCTCTGCGCGTGGGTTCGTGACGCATACCGCGTTATGCCTGAACTACTAGGATCCCCGTCGTTCGGCACCCGGCCATAGGTACGGCGAAGGTCCTGGCGCCTACGAGACCCTGATGACGGCGAGCGTCGCGAGCAGGAACGTGGCAATCGCGAGCACTCCGTGGGCGATCGGGATGAGCGGGGCCAGGCTCCACCCCAGCCTTCGCGGCCGTGGCGCGGGCTTGGCGAGCATGCTGGCGAGCAGGTCGTCGACCAGCTTGCTGGTGAGCGCCTCGTCGGAGAGCGCTCGGGCGAGCGCATCGGGGCTGCCCGCCTTGGCCAGCAAGTCGTCGGGCTGGCGCGCCGGCGCGGGCGATCTGACGTCACCATCGGGCTGGCCAGCCCCCGGCTTGGGCACGGCTCCGGCGGAAGCCGCGAGCCCGGCGGGCGTCGGAAACGGAGTCCAGATGGTCACGGTGGAGACGCCGAGGCCGATGGCCAGGGCGAGGAAGCCTATCCCGAGCCAGCCGAGCGCTGCCGCGCTTGTCGCCAGGAAGCCGATCCAGCAGGTGAAACCCGCGAGCGCCAGGCCAGCGTGGCCGTAGACCACCGGCGGGGACGCGCCGGCTGGCTGGCCTGCGCGGCGGCCGCGCCGGTGCCCGGCTACCAGGCTCCCGAGCATGAACGCGCCCAGGCCCTCAGTCATCAGCCAGCTGCCTAGGGTTGCGAACGCAAGGTTGCGACCGGGTGTCGCTACGGGCACGGAACTCCTGGCAACGGCCAGGCAAGAGCTCAGGCAGGTCGCCGCGTGGCCCGCGCCAGTCATGAGGTAGCCGTGCATCATCGTGACGTCGCCGCTCATCGGCGCGATGGCGGCGAATCTCCTCTAGTCACAGAATGTCACCGGGCGGCGCGCGCGTCACTGGCTAGTGGCGGCATAAGCTGCGGAGCAGGGAGCGGAGGTCACGGGAGGTCGCAGTGGAGTTCGAGCACATCCTGGTCGATCGGTCTGGCGACTTCGCCACCGTCACGATGAACCGGCCGCAGCGCCGCAACGCCCTCTCGCTCGCGCACATGCGGGAGCTGATCGCGGCCTTCTCCGAGATCGGCGGCGGCGACGCGCTCGGCATCGTGCTCGCGGGCAACGGGCCTGTGTTCAGCGCCGGGCATGACTTCGCGGACGTGGCCGAGGCGGACCTGGCCGCGGTCAGGTCGCTGCTGACGACGTGCACCGAGCTTATGACGCTCATGCAGCAGGTGCCGCAGCCTGTGGTGGCGCGGGTGCACGGCCTCGCCACGGCGGCGGGCTGCCAGCTTGTCGCCAGCGCCGACCTCGCGGTCGCGAGCGAGAACGCGGGGTTCGCGGCTCCGGGTGGCAAGGGCGGCTGGTTCTGCCACACGCCGATGGTCGCGATCGCCAGGAACGTCGGGCGCAAGCGGGCCGTGGAGATGGCGCTGACCGGCGAGGCCATCGACGCGCGGACGGCGCTCGACTGGGGGCTTGTCAACCAGGTGGTGCCGCTCGCCGAACTCGACGCGGCGGTGGTCAAGCTGCTCGAGCGGGCCACCCAGGGGTCGGCGCAGAGCAAGGGGATCGGCAAGCAGGCGCTGTACGCCCAGATCGACCTCGAACAGCCCAAGGCGTACGCCTACGCGATCGAGGTGATGGCCGCGACCAGCCAGCTTCCCGACGCGCGCGAGGGCATGCGAGCCTTCCTCGACAAGCGCCCGCCGCGATGGAGCCAGGACGGGAAGGCCGCGAGGCCCTAGCCGGGCACAGCCTTAGCCGGGCGACCCGCAGCCGCGCTCGCGGGCCAGCCTGAGCATTGCCCCCGCCATCTCGTCTGAGGATGGCGGCGCGGGCAGGTCGCGCGCGTCGTCCCTGTGCTCGAACGCGTCGAGCGCAAGCGCGACGAACCTGCGCCAGGCCTGCGGCGCGTCAGGGCGCGTGACGTGCAGGACGGCCGCGTTGGCGATGAGCAGCAGCAGGAGGTCCTCGTCGGCGAAGTCCTGGCGCAACCGCCCGCACTCCTTGGCCCGCCGCACCAGCTCGACCACCTGCTCGTTGGCCGCCTTCTTGAGCCGCTCGACGTGCTCGTCGGCGGGCAAGGCCATGGACAGCAGGTCCGACAGGCCCCGGTCGTCGGCCTGAAGCTCGCAGATCCGCCGCACGAAGCTGACGAAGCCCTCCCACGGATCGGTGACCGCCAGGGCCTGCTCGGCGGCGTCGGCGTACCTGGCGGCCTGGTCCACCAGGGCCGCCGCGACAAGCTGCTCGCGCGCGGGGAACCGCCGGTACAGCGTCGCGATCCCGACCCCGGCGCGCAGGGCGATCTCCTCGAGCGGGGCCTCAAGGCCCTGCTCGGCGAAGATGTCCCTGGCGGCGGCCACGATCGCGGCGCGGTTGCGTTCGGCGTCTGCCCGCAGCCGCCGTGCTTGGCCTGGAGGGCACTCCGCTGGCCGGGGAGCACCCCCGAGCCCCCGACGGCCCGTAACCCCCTGCGGCGCCAGCTCCTGGCACGGGCTGATGTGATCGCCCGTGCGTGGCTGCGGGGTAGCCGTCATCAGCTCATGGTAGGCGATCTGAGGTGCGTCCTCCGGAAGCCGCGAAAGCAGGCGAACCATGCGGAGGATCCCCTCCGGATTGCCTGGCGGGCGCGTTGAGCGTCGGCTCGCTGGGCACCATCGGAGCTGGGCACCATCGGACCAGGGGGGAGAATCACATGAGCGATGTCGCGAGCCCGGCGTCGGCGGACGTTGCCGCGCTCGTCACGAGTCCGACGATGACCGGCCGGTGGGTGCTCGACGGGCCTGGGTCAAGCGTCGAGTTTCACGTGCGGCATTTCTGGGGAGCGATCACGGTGCACGGCTCGTTCCGCCAGCTCAGCGGTGAGGCCGCGGTGGGCGCGGACGGGACGATCACCTGCGTGCTGACCATCGACGCGCGGTCGCTGCGCACCAGGAACAGGCAGCGAGATGATCACCTGCGCTCGGCTGGCTTCTTCGATGTCGACGCTCACCCGAACATGACGGTCACGGTGACCGGCGCCAAGCCAGCCGGGCCCGAGATCTTGGCCTGCACGGGAACCATGGAAGCCGCCGGGCGGGTCCAGCCTCTCCAGTTCACCGCGCGGGTCGAGCGGCCGACCACAGGCTCGGTCGTGCTGCACGCGGAGGTCGTCGTTGACCGGACGGGGTTCGGCATGACGTGGCGGCCGTTCAAGATTGCCGCACCGCAGGCGCGGGCGACCGTGGTAGCCAGGTTCGTCCGCCCGTGACGGTAGGAACGCCTCCTTGATCGCCGCGTCCGATCAAGCGGTGATCCAGCGAGTCGCGGTTAGGGCTGGCGCAACGTGGCTCGGGCGTGCAGCGCCTCGGCGACGGCGCTGGTGAAATCGGCGAGCTGGCTGTCGGTGAGGGCCAGGCTGAGCGCGAGGTAGCCGCGCGGCGCGATGTAGTAGCCGAGTTCGAGCAGGTCGAGGAAGAGCAGCTCTTGCCTGGCTCGGTCACTTTGGCTCAGGTCGCGCGGGCTGCGCACTGGCCCGGCCGTCGCGTGGATCGCCAGCAGGCTGCCGACCCCGGTGACGCTGAACGGCGCGTCCGCCTCCCGCAGCATCCGCGCCAGGTCGTCGCGCAGCCTGTCACCGCGCGCGGTGTGCCACTCGGCGACGTCAGGCCGGTACACCTGGGTCAGGCCGGCGTGGCCGGCGGCCATGGACGCCACGTTGTTGTTGAAGGTGCCCGCGTGCGGCAGCGCTCCGGGCCGGGCCGGGTCGAACAGGTCCATGACATCGGCGCGCCCGCCGAACGCGCCGAACGAGGCTCCGCCGCCCAGGTACTTGCCCAGCGTGGTCAGGTCAGGGGTGATCGCGAGCCGCCCCTGCAAGCCGCCCGGGCCGGTGCGAGAAGTCATCACCTCATCGAAGATGAGCAGCGCTCCGGCCTGCCTGGTCGCCTCGCGCAGCGCCGAGAGGAACGCGGGATCTCCGGGGATGCACCCGCCGGCCCCGAGCATGGGCTCGACAAGC
>JASIBM010000597.1 GCA_030045175.1 Streptosporangiaceae bacterium
CGCCGCGCCAGCCTGGCCGGGCACTCGGACGACCCGGCCGGCGCCGAGCCTGGAGATGCCGAGCCTGGAGATAAGGAGCCGGGCGGCGTCGGCGAAGCACTCGAAGACAGCGGTGCCAGCGAAGCCCCGGCCCCCGCATGAGGAACGACCGGCCCCAACCCGGCCCCAACCCGGCCCGCTTTGCACCTAATCACACCTTTGATCGCATTCATCCCAGCGATGCTGCCGCGATCAATGGCACATTCACCCGGAATAACCGGACCAGAATGCCATTCACCAGGCGGAAACGATCAAGAACATGTGTCGGGAGGTAGCCGAGTTGCCCGTGTGACCAGAGTTCCGGGTCCGCGCGCGGTGGCAGCTCGGCCCTGGGATCCGAGCCGCCTGAGGTGCGGCAGGCCTGAGGTGCGGCAGGCCTGAGGTGCGGCAGGATTGAGGTGCGGCAGGATTGCCAGCTGACGCTGGCGAGCGGGATCAGCCTGATGCGGTGCTCGATTCTTCACTCCTGATATCGCTCAGTGAAATGCTTTAGCTTGTAATCGCGCCACACCGTCTTAGCCACCAGCCGCCCGCACCGAACCGAGTGCTTCAGCGCGGCGAGGTTACGGCGAGGGTATGTGTCCGAGGCAAGGGCGGGGAGGAATCGAGCGGACGCCGCGTGCAGAGCCTGGTACTCATCGTCGGCGAGTTCGATTTCGGCCGCCGCGACGTTGCTCTCAAGCTGCTCCACGCTGGATGCGCCTGGGATCGCAGCCACGGCGGGGCGCTGGATGACCCAGGCGAGTGCGATCTGCGCCGGGGTTGCCGAGTGCGCGCCCGCCACCTCGTGCAGTGCCGCGACCAGGCCGGCGGTACGCTCGAGGTTTTCCTGACCGAAGAGAGGGCTGTTTGCCCTGGCAGGGTTCATGGGCCGACCAGCCCTGTGATAGCTGCCTGCCAGCAGGCCCTGCGCCAGGGGGCTGAAGGCGATGACGACGTGGCGGTGCGACTCGGCGAAGGGCAGGAGGTCTCGCTCGGGCGAGCGGTCCAGCAGGCTATACGCGACTTGGTTGCTCAGGATCCGGCTGCCAAGCGCATTCTCCGCAGCGCGCCAGCGCTTCAGGGAATAGTTGCTAACCCCGACTTCGCCAACAAGCCCGGCTCGCTGCAGGGAACGCATGCCGCGCATGATCGCGTCGTCGCGGAGCAGCGGATGCGGCCAGTGCACCTGGTAGAGGTCCAGTTTAGGGACCCCGAGCCGGTTCGCGCTGGCCATGGCCCGGTGCTTGACCGCCAGGGCGCCAGGCACGACGGGGAACATCTTGGTCGCGACGAAGACCGAGTCCCGGGTTTCCGCGAGGGCCCGGCCAAGGATCCGTTCGCTGCGACCGAAGCCGTAGATTTCGGCAGTATCGAAGAGGGTGACTCCTAGCTCAAGCGCGCGGCGGACGATGGCATGCGCGGTGCGCTGTGCGTACTCCTCACCGTAACCCCATCGCTCGGACCCGAATTGCCACGTCCCAAGTCCGATCTTAGAAATCTTCTTGATGGTACCCGCAGCCATATAGCGCACGAGCACGATTATGCGTGCGAGCAGTGGTAGCGAAGAACCCCGATTGCGTCAAGAATTGACATTCACTTACGGTGCAATACGATTAGTCTCCACAATTGGCCGATCTCGGCGGGCCTGCCGGGCGTGCGCGGCAGTGGCATGCGATGCTTCGGTCATGACGGTGACCGCTCGGGTGGAACACGTGGGGAGCCTGCTGCGCCCCGGCTACCTACTCCAGGCTCGCGCCGCCTACGCGCGAGGCGAGATCGCGCCGGCCGAGCTCAAGGCGGCCGAGGACCGGGCCGTCAGGGAGGTCGTCGCGCTCCAGGAGGAGCTCGGCCTGCCGGTGGTCAATGACGGCGAGATGCGGCGCGAGTCGTTCCAGGCCGAGCTCACCGCCGCCTGCGACGGCTTCAGCGGCGTGGGCCTGGACGCCTGGCTGTGGGGGGCGTGGCACTCCGACGAGGTCGGTGACGCGACGATCGACCGGCCGGCCGATCTGGCCGTCGTCGCCAGGCTGCACAAGCGCCGCAACCTCGCCGCCGAGGAATTCACGTTCCTGCGCGGCTGCACCAGCAGGCAGGCCAAGGTCACGCTGCCCAGCCCGAGCCTGTTCGCCAACCTGTGGTCGCCGGAGGCGTCGACGCGGGCCTACCCCAGCCTGGACTCGTTCCTGGCCGACGTGGTCCAGGTCATGCGCGACGAGGTCGCCGAGCTGGTCCGGCTGGGCTGCAGCTACATACAGCTCGACGCGCCGCACTACCCGTTGCTCATCGACCCGGCGTGGCAGGCGTTCTACACCTCACGCGGCTGGCCGCTCGAGCGCTGGCTGTCCTACGGGATCGAGCTCGACAACGCCGTGATCGACGCGGGCCGCCCGGCCACCTTCGGCTTCCACCTGTGCCGGGGCAACCAGCTCAGCCGCTGGCTGGTGGCCGGCGCCTACGACCCGATCGCCGGACCGGTGTTCAGCGGCGTGCACGCGGACCGGTTGCTGCTCGAGTACGACGACGAGCGCTCGGGCAGCTTCGACGCGCTCCGGCTGGTGCCCGACGACAAGGTCGTCGTCCTCGGCCTGGTGACAACGAAGGCGTC
>JASIBM010000598.1 GCA_030045175.1 Streptosporangiaceae bacterium
CCCGCCGCCCGCGCCGCTCGGCCCTCCGTTCCGAATCCAGGCGCCGGCGAATCGCTTCAGGTCGGCGATCGTGCCGGACGGCGTGTCACACACGCCCACGGCCGTGACCTTTCCCTGCGCGCTGATCGCCTGCGTGATCAGGCCAGCCGGGTTGGTGAAGTTGATCAGCACGGCGTCGGGCGAGCACCGGCTGAGCAGCTCGCAGTAGGACAAGACGACAGGGATCGTCCGCAGCGCCATCGCGCAACCACCAGGGCCGGTGGTCTCCTGGCCGACCAGGCCGCGGCGCAATGCGACCCGCTCGTCTATCACCCGGCCGCGGTCACCGCCCACCCGGATCGCCGAGAACACGTAGTCGGTGCCGGTGCACGCCTCCTGCGCGTCGGCGGTCACGCTGACCACGCCCGGCTGGCCGAGCAGCACGGCGATCTCGGTGGCGAGCCTGCCGGTGGTCTCGCGCCGCACGGGGTCAGGCTCGTACAAGCAGATCCGCTCGAACGCACCCGGCCTGCTCGCGAGCACGGCGCGGACGAACGCGGGCATCCGCACGCCGCCACCACCAAGAATCGTCAGCTTCACTGATGCTTGCTTCACAGGCCGCGCTCCATCACCTAGGCAGGGGGCCGGGCACCCCGGCCATTGCTTGAAAGACCTTCGATCGCAACGGCCAGCCCGCGCCAGCCTGGGCACCGCCAGCGACATCGCCCACGGCGCCGAGCAAGGAAACCGCCCTCGACCCGGCGATGTTTCCGGCGACGGCGGCATCGCTTGGCGAGGCGCCGCGGAGCAGCGCGGCGATCATGGCGCCCGCGAAGTTGTCGCCCGCCCCGGTGAGATCCCTGACCGGGACCTGGCCGACCCCCTGCGTCACCTCGCAGACCGACCCATCGCGATCGGCGACGACCGCCCCGGCCGCTCCCCTGGTCACCACCAGCGTGGTCCCCCACGCCCGCGCCGCCGACACCGCCGACTCGACGCTCCCTTCGCCGGTCAGCCTGACCAGTTCGTCGGCGTTCGGCACGAACACGTCCGCCAGGCGCACGCACTCGATGATCGCCTCCCGGTCTCGCTCGTCGCCAAGCGAGGTGTCCAGCATCACCTTGCATCCCAGCTCACGCGCGTCCCGCAGGAACGGCGCCACCTCCACGCCCGCGTGCAGGTAGCACCAGGACGGGCGCTGGGCGCGCAGCACCGACCGCCATCGCTCGACCTCGGCCGGGCGGCCGGGCGGGACTGGTGGCAGGTGCGTGACGAAGCCCCGGTCGCCGTCGAAGTTGAGCACGACCGTGATGCCGGCCGCCGGGCCGGCGACCCGCTCGGACGGCGTGATGTCCACGCCGACGGCCGCGCAATGCTCAGTCACCACCAGCGAGCCGACGTCGTCGCCGAGCACCGTGCAGATCCCGGCCCGCAGGCCGGCGGCAGCGGCGGCAGCGGCGCTGGTGACCGCTCCGCCGCAGGAGATCGCGAACTCGTCGGTGAAGACCTCTTCGCCCGGCCCTGGCAGCCTCGGCAGCCGCCCGAAGACCAGCTCGAGGAAGACCTTCCCGAACGAGATCATGTCCACGACAAGCAGCCTCCATACAGTGTTGGCCCAGGGGGGCGACCCCCTGGAACCCCCGCAAGGGTCGGCCCAGGAGGGCGACCCCCCAGGAACCCTGTGCTGGCCCCAGGGGCGGACCCCTGGAACCCCGCCGTGGCCCAGCACCTCGGGCCCGGTCGTGCCCGTTAGATCACGGTTCGGCCACGGCCCCTTTTTCCGTCCCGATAGTTAGGATACTGTCCTAACTATCTCCACGATAGAGCTGTACCACATCGTTACTGACTGGCGGGGTCATGGTCGGAACGGGCGCAAGCATCCCAAACGTCCCAGAGGCCGAGACAGTCATGATCCTTGCTGGCACAATCGCCGACGGAGCCCCCGCCAGGCGCGATCTGGCCGGATACGCTCCGGCCCGCCCGGCTGGCCGGAGCGCCCGGTCGACCTCCCCCGTCCGGCGCCAGCGCGGAAGCCGAGGCGGAGCCCCCTAGGCCGCGCGCAGAGCATTCACCGAAGGGCCGAACCACATATGAGACGCCTTACCAAGCTCGGGGCCGTGATCGCGGTCAGCCTGCTGGCCGCGGCCTGCAGCAGCAACTCAAGCTCAACCACCGGTAAGTCGCACACCGCCGCCAGCGCCACGCTGACCATGGACAACGAAAGTGGCGGCACGTGGAGCTGTGACTTCAACCCGTTCAACCTGTCCGATATCTCGTTCTCGCTCGGCACCGTCTACGAGCCGCTTGTCTTCGTCAACACGCTCCAGAATGGCAAGGCATCGCCGTGGCTGGCGACCAGCTGGGCATGGAGCAACGGGAACAAGACGCTGACGTTCACGATCCGCAAGGGCGTGAAGTTCTCCAACGGGGACCCGCTGACACCCGCGGACGTGGTCTACACCTTCAACTTGCTGAAGAACACCAAGCTCAAGGGCACCAGGGTGCTCGACATAAACGCGGTCTGGTCGGTGCTTTCCAGCGTCACGCAAAGTGGCTCCGACCAGGTCGTCATGCAGTTCAAGAACCCGGCCGTGCCGTACTTCTACTACATCGCCGATCAGATCGGCATCGTCGACCAGAAGGTCTGGTCCAAGGTCAGTGACCCGGCCAAGTACCCGGACACGAACCCGGTCGGCACCGGCCCGTACCTGACCGGCTCCAGCGACTGCAACGCGCAGAACATCAAGTACGTGGCCAACCCGCACTACTGGCAGCCCGGCCTGCCCAAGGTCACCACGGTGAACTACCCGGCGTTCCTCACCAACGACACGGCCAACACCTACCTGGCCGCTGGCAGCGCCCAGTGGGGCAGCCAGTTCATCCCGTCTATCCAGCAGTTCTACGTCGACAAGGACCCAGCCACCAACCACTACTGGTTCCCGCCGGTGGCGAACGTCACGCTGTTCATCAACCTGAAGAACCCGATCCTGGCGAACGTGGCTGTGCGCCAGGCGATGGCCTACGCCATCGACCGGAGCAAGGCGGCGTCCATCGGTGAGTACGGCGAGGAGCCGGCCGCGAACCAGACAGGCATCGTCACGCCGACGTTCTCAAGCTGGGAAGACACCTCCCAGGCGGCCACGTTCGGCAACGACTACGCGTACAACCCGGCCAAGGCGATCAAGATCCTCGAGGCCGCTGGCTACAAGAGGGGATCGAACGGCATCTTCGCCAAGAACGGGCAGCAGTTGTCGTTCTCCATCCTCAACAACGGCGGCTTCTCCGACTGGGTCAACGCGGTCTCCGTCATCGTCGCCGAGCTCAAGGCCGTCGGCATCGCGGCGACGCCGCACGACCTGGCGTACTCAAGCTGGCAGAACGACCTGTACACCGGCCAGTTCCAGCTCGGATACGGCAGCGAGACCGGCGGCCCGACCCCGTACTACGAGTTGCGCCAGTTGCTGTACTCCGCTAACTCCGCCCCGATCGGCACGCCCGCGGGGTCCAATTTCGAGCGGTACAGCAACCCGGCCACCGACGCCCTGATCAACCAGTACGCGCTGACGGCCAACCCGGCGACGCAGCAGCAGATCGTGGACAAGCTGCAACTGGTCATGCTCCAGCAAGTGCCTGTGATCCCGGTCACCGAGTCGGTGGACTGGTTCCAGTACGACACCGGCGCCTTCTCCGGCTGGCCGACGCCGAGCGACCCGTACGCTCAGCCGGCCATCTACAACTACCCGGACTGGGCGCAGGTGATGCTGCGCCTGGTGCCGAAGAGCTAGCAGGCCCCGAACCCGGGTTGCTGGCCGGGGTCATCTCCCCCGGCCAGCAACCCGGGCCAGCACCACCACGATGGGGTAGCAGGAGAGGACAGGACATGAGATTCATACTGCGGCGCCTGGGCTTCTTCGCGCTGACCTTGTGGGCCGCGCTCACGCTCAACTTCTTCTTGCCTCGGTTCATGCCGGGCAACCCCGCCATCGCGATGATCGCTAAGTTCAAGGGCGGGGTGTCACCGCAGGCCCTCACCGCGCTCGAAGCGCAGTTCGGCGTGCAAACCAAGGAGAACTTGCTCGGCCAGTACGTGACCTATCTCGGCAACACGGCCAGGGGCAACTTCGGCATCTCGATGTCGCAGTACCCGGAGACGGTCGCGCAGATCATCGGCAGCGCGATCTGGTGGACGCTCGGCCTGGTCGGCATCACCACGATCCTGGCCTTCATCCTCGGCACGCTCATCGGCATCCTCGGCGCCTGGCGGCGCGGCGGGGCGCTGGACAGCCTCATGCCCCCGGTCTTCGTGATCACCTCGGTGATCCCGTACTTCTGGCTTGGCCTCGTGCTGATCCTGATATTCGGGGTGGACCTGCACTGGGTGCCGTATTTCTTCTCGCACGACTACACGGTCCCGCTGACGTTCTCGCTGTCCTCGATCATCGACGTGCTCCAGCACGCCATCCTCCCGGGCGCCACCTTGCTGATCACCACGATCGGCACCTGGATCCTGACCATGCGAAATACCATGATCAGCACGCTGGCCGAGGACTACGTGCGGATGGCCAGGGCCAAAGGGCTGTCGAGCAGGCGGATCATGTTCGACTACGCGGCCCGCAACGCCATCCTGCCGAACCTCACCGGATTCGCCATGTCGCTCGGGTTCGTGCTCGGCGGCGCGATCTTGATCGAGGATGTATTCAACTACCAGGGGGTTGGCTACTGGCTGCTCAACGCCGTCGATAACCTGGACTACCCGTTGATGCAGGCATTGTTCCTGCTGATCACCGTCGCCGTGCTGCTCGCCATCCTTGCCTCGGACATCGCCACCGCGCTGCTCGACCCGCGCACGAGGAGCGGTGGCTAGTCATGGCAATGCTCAGGATGCCGTCGGAGGCGACCGCCGCGGGCGGAGGCCCGGCGAGCCAGCTTCCTGGCATCGGCGGGGCCGCCGGGAGCCGGCACCCGGCGTTGCGCGCGCTGCTGCGGATCACGACCGCGATCAGGTCCAACAGGAAGGCGAGCGTCGGCTTCGGGCTCCTCGTGCTCTTTTGCCTGGTCGGGCTGTTCCCAGGGGTGATCGCGAAGGACAACCCGACCGCGCTGGTCTACCAGCCACGACTCGGGCCATCGTTCAGCCACCTGCTCGGCACCACCGGCCTCGGCCAGGACATGTTCGCGCAGATCGTCTATGGCACCAGGCCCGTGCTCGAGATCGCGTTCGGCGTCGGCCTCGCGGCGACCACGATCGCCATGCTCATCGGGGTCTCCGCGGCCTACCTGGGCGGCTTCTGGGACGCCGTGCTCAACGTGCTCACCGACGTGCTGCTCGTCATCCCCCTGTTCCCGTTGCTGATCATCATCGCCGCTTACCTGCAGAGCTCGGGCACGATGGTGATGATCGCGGTCATTACCGCGACCGGCTGGTCGTACACAGCCAGGCAGCTCAGGGCCCAGGCGCTCTCGCTGCGCAAGCGGGACTTCCTCGAGGCCGCGAGGGTACGCGGCGAGCGGCCGATCTACATCGTGGTCGTCGAGATCATCCCGACCATGACGTCGCTGCTCGTGGCCAGCTTCCTGACCAACGCGCTGTACGCGATCTTGTTCTCCACTAGCCTGCAGTTCCTTGGGCTGGGCGATCCCACCCAGGTGAGCTGGGGCACGATGCTGTGGGCGTCGGAGAACGCGGAAGCCTTCCAGACCGGCCAGGCACTGTGGATCATCGCCCCGGGCCTGTGCATCGTCGCGCTCGGCGCCGCGTTCGCCCTGCTGAACTACGCGTTCGACGAGATCGGGAACCCGGCCCTGCGGCCGCTGCGGCGGACAAGGCGGCTGGCGCAGCGCTCGCTCAACAGGAGGCACCGGGCGGCACTGCGCGCGCGGCGGGCCAGCCTCGAAGGGAGTGCCGGTGCGACGCAGGCCTGAGGCAATCCAGCCGATCGAGCTGGCCGGCCCCCCGCCACGGCAGGGCGCCATCTTGGACGTGCGCGACCTGTCGGTGGAGTACCTGCTCGAGTCGGGAACGGTGCTCGCGGTCGACAACGTGAGCTTCGCCGTGGACCCTGGGGAATTCCTCGCCGTCGTCGGCGAGTCGGGCTGCGGCAAGTCGACGATGCTGTTCGCCATCGCCAGGCTGCTCTCCCCGCCGGCGGAGATCATCGGCGGCAGCGTCGCCTTCAACGGGCGCGACCTCGTCGGCCTCACCGAGTCCGCGCTGACCGCGATCCGCTGGAAAGACCTGTCGGTGGTCATGCAGAGCGCGATGAACGCGCTCAACCCGGTCAAGTCGATCGGCTCGCAGTTCAAGGACGCGATGCGGGCGCACGGCGTGGCGTCCAACGGCGAGATCGCGCACCGGTCCGCCGAGGTGCTGCGCATGGTCGGTATCGACCCGATCCACCTCAAGAGCTACCCGCATCAGCTATCTGGCGGCATGCGGCAGCGCTCGATGATCGCGATGGCGCTGCTGTTCACGCCCGAACTTGTCATCATGGACGAGCCGACGTCAGCGTTGGACGTGGTCGCGCAGCGCTCGCTCATGGTCCAGATCAAGGATCTTCAGCAGCAATTCGGCTTCGCGGTCATCTTCGTGACCCACGACATGTCCCTGGTCAGCCATTTCTCCGACAACCTGATGGTCATGTACGCGGGCCAGGTCGCCGAGTACGGCCCGACCAGGCACCTCTTCGACGCGCCGTCGCACCCGTACACAGTCGGCCTGATGGACGCCTTCCCGTCGATCAGGGGCCCGAGGCGGGCGCTCAGCGGGATACCCGGCCGGCCGCCGGACCTGGCCAGGCTCCCGCAGGGCTGCCGGTTCTCGCCGCGATGCCCCAAGGTGATGGACCGGTGCCGGACCGACCAGCCCCCGTTGTACCGGGTCGACGGCACCGACGTGCGTTGCCTCTTGTTCGACGATGGCGCGGTTGATGGGCAGGGGAGCAACGCATGACCGAGCCGACGCCGGGAACGCAAATCGAGGTCACCCCGCAGGACGACGGCGAGCCGCTGCTGCGGACGCAGGGGCTGACCAGGCATTTCAAGATCGGCAACGCGCTCTCGCGGCGCACCTTGCACGCGGTCGACGACGTCAGCTTCTCCATCGGGGAGCGGCAGATCGTGGCCCTGGCCGGGGAGAGCGGCAGCGGCAAGTCCACCATCGCCAGGCTGCTCGCCAAGGTCTACAAGCCGACAGGCGGCGAGATCTACTTCGAGGGCAACCGGCTGTCATCGATCAGGTCGCGTGCCCAGCGGCTCAGATACAGCGGCCTGGCGCCGATGGTCTTCCAGGATCCGTTCGCGTCCATCAACCCGGTGTTCCGGGTATCCCACGGCGTCATGCGCGCGCTGAAGCTGCACCGGCGCGAGTTGTCCAGGCAGCAACGCCAGGAGGAGATCGAGCGGGTGTTTGAGGTGGTCGGGCTGACCCCGGCCGCCGACGTGCTGCGGCGCTACCCGCACGAGCTCAGCGGCGGCCAGCGACAGCGGGTCGGGTTCGCCCAGGCGCTCGCGATGCGCCCGAAGCTGATCATCGCCGACGAGCCAGTGTCGATGCTCGACGTGTCGATCCGCGTCGGGCTGCTCAACCTCATGGCTGAGCTTCGCGACGCCGAGGGCGTCTCGATCCTCTACATCACCCACGACCTGGCCAGCGCGCGATACGTGGCCGATCGCCTGATCGTCATGTACGCGGCCCAGATCGCGGAAACCGGTCCGATCGAGACCATCTTGTCCGACCCCAGGCACCCGTACACGCAGTTGCTGCTGTCCGCCGCGCCCGACCCGCGGGCGCCGCTCGGCGTCGGCGCGGAAACCGACCGCGGCGAGCCGCCCAAGGTCATCAATCCGACGGCGGGCTGCCGGTTCCGCTGGCGCTGCCCGCTGGCGATCGACGTCTGTCACTCAGTCACCCCGAAGTTGCAGCCTCTCGGCGTCGGCCGGGAGGTGGCCTGCCATGTCGCGCAGACTGGCGCAGAGGTAAAGGCATTCTGATGAAAATCGCTGTGATAGGCGGGGGCTCGACCTACACGCCCGAGCTGGTCGACGGATTCGCCAGGCTGGCCTCCGACGTGAAGATCACCGAGCTGGTCCTCGTCGACCCGGACGAGGCCAGGCTGTCAGTGGTAGGGCCGTTCGCCGCCCGGATCATGCGCAAGTATGAGCACCCGGCGCGGGTGCGCTGGACCTCGGATCTCGACGACGGCCTGGACGGCGCGGGCGCCGTGCTGCTGCAACTGCGGATCGGCGGCCAGGCCGCCAGGCAGCGAGACGAGACCTGGCCACTCGAGTGTGGCTGCGTGGGCCAGGAGACCACCGGCGCCGGCGGGCTCGCCAAGGCGCTGCGCACCGTTCCCGTGGTGCTTGACATTGCCGAGCGCGCGCGGGCTCGGGCCGCGAGCGATGCCTGGATCATCGACTTCACCAACCCGGTCGGGATCGTCACCAGGGCGCTGCTCGACGGCGGGCACCGCGCGGTCGGCCTGTGCAACGTGGCGATCGGATTGCAGCGGATCTTCGCGGGCTGGCTTGGCGTCAGGCCCGAGCAGGTGAGCCTCGGCCACGTCGGCCTGAACCACCTGACGTGGGAGCGGTCGGTTCTCGTCGACGGCACCGATCAGCTGCCCAGGCTGCTCGCCGATCGCGGCGCGGACATCGCGGCGCTGATCGAGCTACCCGAGGCCGTGTTGCACCTGACCGGCACCGTCCCGTCGTACTACCTGCGCTACTACTACGCGCACGACGTCGTCGTGGAAGAGTTGCGGCACCGGCCGTCCAGGGCCGAGGCGGTCGCGGACATCGAGCGGAAGCTGCTCGGCATGTACGCCGACCCGGCGCTTGACACCAAGCCCGAGCTGCTTGGCCAGCGTGGCGGGGCGTTCTACTCCGAGGCCGCGGTGGCCCTGCTGGCGTCCCTGGTCAGCGACACCCGGGACAAGCAAGTGGTGAACCTGCGTAATAACGGCACGCTGCCGTTCCTCGATGACGACGCGGTGATCGAGGTGCCCGCCGTGATCGGCTCGGACGGACCGGTCCCCGTCCCTGTCACGCCGGTCAGCCCGTTGCTGCGCGGGCTGATAGCGCACGCGAGCGCCTACGAGGAGCTGGCCATTGACGCCGCGCTGCGCGGGGGCCGGGACCGGGTGGTCGCCACGCTGCTGGCCAATCCCCTCATCGGCCAGTACGACAAGGCCGCCTGGCTCGCCGACCGGCTGATCGCCGAGAACGCCCGCTTCCTGCCCTGGGCGGGAGGCGGCGCGGACAGCGCTGGCGGTGGCGGTGGCGGCCGGATGCGATCGGATGGCCGGTGAGCGCGGAGATACCGGCCGCGGTACTAGCCCGGGGGGACACTGTGCTGCCCGGGGGACACCCCCGAACCCCCGAGGGCCCGGAACCCCCCGCAGTTATAGCGATTGACGGAGGGGGTACCAAGACCGACGTAGCGCTCGTGAACGGCCAAGGGACGCTGCTGGCGCTGGCGCGCGGGCCGGGCGTGCCGCTGCGGCTCGGCGAGGCGACGGTCGAGGTCATCGGCAAGCTGATCAGCGCCGTGGCCGAGCTGGCCGGACAAGGCGGAGCGCAGCCAGTGGCCGCGCAGTTGGTCGCGTGCGTCGCCAACGTCGACCTGCCAGCCGAGGTGGGCGAGCTCGAGCAGCTGCTCGGCGAGCAGGCCTGGGCTCAGTCCGCGATGGTGGCCAACGACACATACGCGGTCCTGCGAGCCGGGCTGGCTGATCTTCCCGCCGACGGCCCTGGGCAGTACTGGGGAGTCGCAGTCACCTGCGGCACCGGGATCAACTGCGTTGGGATCGCGCCGGACGGCCGGACGGCCAGGTTCCTCGCCCTGGGCGAGTCCACCGGGGACTGGGGCGGAGGCAGCGCCCTGGGCCTGGCGGCCCAGTGGCACGCGATGCGAGCCGACGACGGCAGGGGCCCCCGCACAGCGCTGCGCGAAGCCGTGCCCGCGCACTTCGGGCTCGGCTCGCCCGCCGACGTGGCCGTCGCGCTCCACCTCGGCCAGGTGTCCTACGGCGAGCTCGCTGGCCTCAGCCCGGTGATCTTCCAGACCGCCGAATCCGGCGACGAGGTCGCGCGCGGCCTCGTGCTGCGCCAGGCCGAGGAGATCTTCTTGCTGGCCAGGAGCGCCATCAGGCAGCTTGACCTGACCGACGCCGCGGTTCCCGTGGTGCTCGGCGGAGGGATCGTCGCCGCGCGGCACCCGCTGCTGATCGACCGGGTGACCGAGCTGATCACGACGGAGTTCCCGGCCGCGGTCGTGCACGTGGTCACCCGCGCCCCGGTCGTGGGCGCCGCGCTGATCGGCCTCGACCTGGCTGGCGCCTCGGTTGCGGCGAAGCAGCGGCTGCGCGGCGCCTTCACCACGGCGCAGGTCGAGGACTGACGGCAGGGCAGTTCGCCAGGTTCCCACCTGCGCGTGCGCCTGATTAGGTAAAATCGGCTGCCCAGGGGGCTGCCCCAGGCACCCGGCTCCCGATCGACGCACCCGGTCGGAGGACCGATCGAGGTACACCGTGACCGAACAACCGCACGTCGGCCGCAGCAAGATCAGCAGGCGCCGCAAGCGCCGGATCAAGACCAGGACGCTGGTGACCGTCGCCGTCGTGGCCTGCGCCGCGTTTGGTGTTGGCAACGGAACTGTCCAGGTCATGCGCCAGCTCTCGTGCAAGAACGACCCGTTGCTCATCAACGTGGCGGCCAGCAGCGACATAGCCCCGGCGATATCGAGGGTCGCCACCGTCTTCAACCAGCAGCAGCACCAGGTCAAGGGGCGGTGCGTGGCCGTGGTCGTCTATGGCGGGTCGCCGGCCACCCAGGCCGCGCAGATCGACGGGATGGCCGCCGCCAACGGCCAGCCGATCGACGATGTCTTCTCGGCCTGGATCCCCGATTCGAGCATGTGGGTGGCGCAGGCCAGGGCGTTCCCGCTCGGGACCCAGACGGTCCAGCCGGCCGGGTTCAGCGTCGCCAGGTCGCCACTCATGCTTGTCATGCCGGCCACCGCCGCCAAGCACGTCCCTGCCTTCCCCAGGGCCGGCTGGCGGTTGTTGCTCCCGCCGCAGGCCGGGGGGCCGCGAGAGCCCAGTGCCTTCCGGGTCGACCTGCCCGACCCCACCCAGAGCGCGGCCGGGCTAGCCACCCTGGTCGAGATCGGGCGGCTGCTCGGCTCGTCGGCGTCGGCGGGGTCCAGGTTCGCCAGGTTCGCCTTCGCGTCATCGGTCACGCCCTACTTCGACGACCCGTTCTCGCTCGCGTCCTTCGTCGGCCTGGCCGCGCGCCCGCTCGACGGCTTGCCGATCACGGTCACCTCCGAGCAGGCCGTGATCGCCTACGACGAGGCCAATCCGGGCCAGCCGCTGGCGGCCAGCTACCCGTCAGGCGGCAGCCAGGCGCTCGGCGCGCCTGAACTCAACTATCCCTACGTGGTGACGGCCACCGACCAGCTCAGGATCGCGGCGGCCACCGCGTTCGGGCAGATGCTGCGCGGGTCGTTCGCGGCGCGCGTGATCAGGTGGTTCGGATTCCGCTCAGCCAACGGCGTGCCAGATGCGCTGCCCCCGTCATTCGGCCTGAACTCGCAGCTCCTTCAGCTCGCGTCGGCACAGTCGCCTGCCGAGGCGCCGACCGAGCTCCAGGCGTGGAACAGGCTCGTGCTCAGCTCGCGGGACCTGGCCCTGATCGATGTCTCATCGGCGATGAGCAATCCGGCTGGACCTGACGGCGGGACGCTTGAGCAGGAGTTGTCCCAGACGGCGGCGCTCGGCCTGCGGTTCTTCCCCGACAGCGCGAACATAGGCCTGTGGGTATACCCGTCGGTGGCAAACGACTCGGCGACCTACCAGCAGCTCGTCCCGGTCGGCCCGCTGCCTGCGATGCTGGGAAAGACCAGCCGGCGTGCCGACCTTGAGCACATCGACTCCAGCCTGACTCCCAACTCCCAGCCGCGCGCCCCGCTGTACGGAGCGATCCTGGACGCGTACAAGTACATGCTGAGCACCTGGAAGCCGCATTACTACAACTCCGTCCTGGTGCTGACCTCCGGGATCGAGGACGCTCCTGGCGACATCTCCGCGCCGGCGCTGTTCCAAAAGCTCACGGCGCTCGCGGACCCGAGCCGTCCGGTGCCCGTGAACATCCTCGTGGTCGGCGACCCGCCCGACCTCGCTGCGCTGCAGCGGATCGCCATGGCCACCGGCGGGCGCGCCTACCCGATCACCAGCCCGTCCCAGGTCGGCAAGGTGTTTTTCGAGGCGATCTCGCGCCGGGTGTGCGAGTCGGACTGCGTCGGCGGTTAGCCCGATACCGGACATCCCGCGCGGCCAGCTACGGTGGGCATCATGAACGACTTGCGCCCGCTCTCATCCACCGACCGCACCACGCTGCACCGGCTGCGCGAGCGCGGCCTGACCGACCGCTCCGCGTTGCACGAGGTCCTGGACGCAGGCATCATCTGTCACCTGGGCGTCGTCATAGACGGGCTGCCTGTCGTCCTGCCGACCGGGTACGGCCGGATCGGCGAGGCGCTGTACCTGCACGGGTCGTCGGCCAACCGGTCGCTGCAAGCCGCGGCTGGCACCGAGGTCTGCGTCACGGTGACGCTGCTCGAAGGCCTGGTCTGCGCGAGGTCGGTCTTCCACAACTCGATGAACTACCGCAGCGCGGTCGTCTACGGCACCGCCCGCCTGGTGACGGATGAGGACGAGCGGCTCGCCGCTGTCGAGGCGATCACGGAGCACCTGATCCCGGGGCGGTGGGCGCACTCAAGGAGGCCGACGAGGAAGGAGATGGCGGCTACTGCCGTGCTCGCCGTGCCGCTGGATGAGGCGTCGGTCAAGGTGCGGACCGGCGCGCCCAAGGATGACGAAGAGGACTACGACCTTGACGTGTGGGCCGGCCTGCTCCCGGTCACGACGGCCATCGGGCCGGCGGAGCCTGACCCCCTGCTCCGGCCGGACATCGCCGTCCCACCGCACATCACCGCGCTGGAGACGGCGCTGCCACACTGCCCGTAGGCTGGTGCCGTGACTGACCGGCTGGTCTGGGTTGACTGCGAGATGACCGGGCTTGATCTCGACATGGACGCATTGGTCGAGATCGCGTGCGTGGTAACCGACGGTGAGCTCACCGAGCTCGACGAGGGCATTGACGTGATCATCAAGCCGCCGTCCGACGCGCTCTTGCAGATGCCAGAGGTCGTCCGCCAGATGCACACAAGCTCCGGGCTGCTCGCCGCCCTGCCGGACGGCGTCTCGCTGGCGCAGGCGCAGGAACTGGTGCTTGGATACGTGCGCAAGCACGTGCCCGACGCCAAGAAGTCACCGCTGTGCGGCAACTCGATCGCGACCGACCGGATGTTCATCGCCAGGGACCTGCCCAAGCTCGACGAGTACCTGCACTACCGGATGATCGACGTGTCGAGCGTCAAGGAGCTCGCCAGGCGCTGGTACCCGCGCGCGTACTTCGCCAGCCCGCCGAAGGTCGGCGGCCACCGCGCCCTGGCCGACATCAGGGAGAGCATCGCGGAGCTCAGGTATTACCGCGAGACCGTCTTCGTTCCCGCGCCGGGGCCAGACAGCGCCACCGCGCGAGAGGCCGCGGCCAGGATCGCCGGCCACGGCAGCCGGAACGGCCAGGCCGCAGAGCCCGAGCACGCCGACGGCCAGCCCGGAGCCGGCGACCGGGCCTGAGGCGTTCTTGGCGATCAACCGGATCCGGTTCTGCGGGGTGATCGCAGACCGGTATGCTTCCTGATGCCGCACTCGGCATGGTGGGCGTAGCTCAGTTGGCAGAGCGCCAGGTTGTGGTCCTGGATGTCGAGGGTTCAAGTCCCTTCGCCCACCCCAGGTGTTATCGCAGGTCAGTGGACCGAGCTAGTGCGTTGGTCACGGACGTCTCTCAGTCGTATTCGCAGATAATCGTCCCTGATCATGAGGAATGTTCGGCGTGGGCAGTGGGCCTGGGTGCAGAATCGACTATAATCACCTGTTTTGTCGCTAACCGCGTGCAACTGGCCCGCCTCCTGCGCGCCTCGTCAGCGATCAGCGGCCGGCACTCTGTGACGCAGATAGGTTTGCGATGCTAACCTAGTGGCATGACCACAGAGTTCGCAT
>JASIBM010000599.1 GCA_030045175.1 Streptosporangiaceae bacterium
CCAGCCCGGCGCCTGGCCGCGTCCGGCGACCTGGCGGCCGACCAGGCGTCGGCCAGCATTCGCCTCGTGCCCGCGGCGTCTGGCCGCTCGGCCGGATCGGCGCGCAGCAGCGCCTCGATCACCGGGGCGAGCGGTCCTGCGGACGGAGCCCTCGGCGCGGGCTCGGTCGCCACGCTCGCCACGATCGCCGCCGATCCGCCCGCCCGGTCGAACGGCCCGCGCCCCTCGACAGCCGCGTAGAGCGTCGCACCAAGCGACCAGAGGTCCGACGCCGGGGTCGCCGCATCGCCGCGAATGCGCTCCGGCGGCGCGAAGCCCGGCGTCCCTACTACCATGCCGGCCTGAGTCAGGCTCGGGTCGCCCGCGATGGTGGCGATGCCGAAGTCGGTGAGCACGGCCTTGCCGTCCGGCCTGATCAGCACGTTGCTCGGCTTGACGTCCCGGTGCAGCACGCCTGCCGCGTGCGCCGTCGCCAGCGCGTCGAGCAGGGTCAGCCCGAGTTGCGCCGCCCGCGCAGGCGGCAGCGGCCCGTCTTCCGCGATGACCTGGTCGAGCGGCCTGGCGTGAATGAGCTCCATCACGATCCAGGGCGCACCGTCCTGCTCGACCACGTCGAAGACGGTCACCACGCTCGGATGGCTGAGCCTCGCCGCCGTCCTCGCCTCGCGGAGCGTGCGCTGGAAGCTCGCCTCGGCCTGGGTCTGCGAGGTCATTGGCGACAAGACGATCTGCTTCACCGCGACCTCACGGTCGAGCAACTGGTCACGGCCGCGCCAGACGATTCCCATCGCCCCCCGGCCGATCTGATCGACAAGCCGGTAGCGCCCAGCCACCAGTTGCCCGGAACCAGGAACAGAAGCCATGGCGTGCAATCTACGCTGACCGGCTTACAGATTTCTGGGAGGTTCGTGGGAATTTCACGGCTCTGAGATAACCGGATGACCCCGGTCACTCGCCAGGGTTGGCCATCGCCAGCACGTCGAGTGCCCGGTCGAGCTGATCTATCGTGATGAGCCCGCGCTCGACGAACCCCTGGTCGAGTACGACCTGGCGGATCGTCTGGCCGGTGGCGAGCGCCTGGTGCGCGACCTCCGCCGCGGCCTCGTACCCGATGAACGGATTCAGCGCGGTCACGATCGCCGGGGAGGACTCCGCGTTCTGCCTGAGCCTGGCGGCGTTGGCGGTGATCCCGGCCACGCAGTCGTCGGCGAGCCGGAGCGCTGACGCGCCGAGCAGGGCGATCGAGGCGAGCAGGTTCCTTGCGATGACCGGGATCATCACGTTGAGCTCGAAGTTGCCCGCCGCGCCCGCGAAGGCCACGGCGGCGTCATTGCCGAAGACCTGCGCGCAAACCTGGCAGACCATTTCGCAGATGACCGGGTTGACCTTGCCTGGCATGATCGAGGAACCGGGCTGCAGGTCGGGGACCGAGATCTCGGCCAGGCCGGTTCGCGGGCCAGAGTTCATCAGCCGCAGGTCATTGCAGATCTTGTACAGGCTCACCGCGATGGTCCTGGTCACCCCGCTCGCGGCCACGAGCGCGTCCCGCCCGCCCGCCGCCTCGAAATGGTTGGCCGCCTCGGTGAACGACTCGCCAGGACCAGCCAGCGCCTCGATCACCGCCCCGGCGAATCCAGGCGGGGCGTTCAGGCCGGTGCCGACGGCGGTCCCGCCCAGCGGCAGCTCGCAGACCTCGTGCAGCACGGATCGCAACCGTTCCATCCCATGCCTGATCGCGGTCGCGTAACCGCCGAATTCCTGACCCAGCGTGACGGGGACGGCGTCCATCAGGTGCGTCCGGCCGCTCTTGACCAGGCCGGCGAACTCCTCGGCCTTGCGGGCCAGGGCGTTCGCGAGGTGATCGAGGTGGTCGGCCAGCTCGGCCAGCCCGCGTGCGGTCGCGATGTGCACCGCCGAAGGGAACACGTCGTTGGACGACTGGGACGCGTTCACGTGATCGTTCGGATGGACCGGGCGGCCGAGCCGCCGCGAGGCGAGCGTCGCGATGACCTCGTTGACGTTCATGTTGGTCGAGGTGCCCGACCCGGTCTGGAACACGTCGAGCGGGAAGTGCCCGAGTAGCCCGCCTGCGCCGCCCGCGCCGCCCGCGCCGCCCGCGGCGCCTGGGCCGATGATCTCGCTCGCGGCGCCGGCGATCGCCAGCGCCATCTCCTGGTCGATCACCCCGAGCTCTGCGTTGACGGCCGCGGCCGCTGACTTGATCCGGACGAGGGCGATGATCACCTCGCGCGGCATCGGCTCGCCCGACACGACGCGGGCGCGGGCCCGCTCGGTCGACGCGCCCCAGAGCGCGTCGGCTGGCACGGCGACCTCGCCCATCGAGTCGTGCTCGACGCGGAAGGCTTGCGGGACGGCGGGATCGTGACCGGCCATCTCAGGGCTTCGGGCCGATCGAGAGCAGCGGCGCCTTGGGCGTCGTCACGTCAGCGAAGAAATCGTTGCCCTTGTCGTCCACCACGATGAACGCGGGGAAGTCGCGCACCTCGATCCGCCAGACGGCCTCCATGCCAAGCTCGGGATACTCGATCACGTCGACCTTGGTGATGCAGTCCTGCGCCAGCCTGGCCGCCGCGCCGCCGATCGAGCCGAGGTAGAAGCCGCCGTGCTGCTTGCAGGCCGCGGTCACCGCGGCCGAGCGGTTTCCCTTGGCGAGCATCACGAGCGACCCGCCTGCCGCCTGGAACTGCTCGACGTAGCTATCCATCCGCCCGGCCGTCGTCGGCCCGAACGAGCCTGAGGCGTAGCCCGCCGGGGTCTTGGCGGGCCCGGCGTAGTAGACCGCGTGGTCGCGCAGGTAGGCGGGCATCGGCTGGCCGGCCGCGAGCCGCTCGGCGATCTTGGCGTGCGCGATGTCCCGCGCCACCACAAGCGGGCCGGTCAGCGCCAGCCTGGTCCTGATCGGGTACCGCGACAGCTCGGCCCTGACCTCGCTCATCGGCCTGGACAGGTCGATCCGCACCACGTCGCCGTCGAGCTCCCGCTCGTCGACGTCGGGCAGGTACTGAGCCGGGTCGGCCTCGAGTTGCTCAAGGAACACGCCGTCGGCGGTGATCTTGCCGAGTGCCTGCCGGTCGGCCGAGCAGGACACCGCGATCGCGACCGGGCACGACGCGCCGTGCCTGGGCAGCCTGACCACCCGGACGTCGTGGCAGAAGTACTTGCCGCCGAACTGCGCGCCGATGCCGCTGCGCTGGGTGATCGCGAGCACCTGCTGCTCGAGCTCGCGATCGCGGAATCCGTGCGCCGCGGCCGAGCCCGACTCCGGCAGCGAGTCGAGGTACTTGGCCGATGCGTACTTGGCGGTCTTGAGCGCGTACTCGGCGCTTGTCCCGCCGACCACGATCGCCAGGTGATAAGGCGGGCAGGCGGCCGTGCCAAGGGCGCGGATCTTCTCCTCAAGGAACGCGGCCATCCGCCCCGGGCTGAGCACGGCCTTGGTCTCCTGGTACAGGTAGGACTTGTTCGCCGAGCCGCCGCCCTTGGCCATGAACAAGAACTTGTACTCGTTGCCCTCGGTCGCGTACAGCTCGATCTGGGCGGGCAGGTTCGTGCCCGTGTTCTTCTCGTCCCACATGGTCAGGGGCGCGAGCTGGGAGTAGCGCAGGTTCAGCGTCGTGTACGCGTCGAACACGCCGCGCGCGATGTGCTCGGCGTCACTGCCGTCGGTAAGCACCTGCTGGCCGCGCTTGCCCATGATGATCGCGGTGCCGGTGTCCTGGCACATCGGCAGCACCCCGCCCGCCGCGATGCACGCGTTGGTGAGCAGGTCCCTCGCGACGAACCTGTCGTTCGGCGAGGCCTCAGGGTCGTCCAGGATGGACCGGAGCTGACGCAGGTGAGCGGGCCGCAGCAGGTGTGCGATGTCGTGCATGGCCTGCGTCGTCAGCAAGGTCAGTGCCTGCGGTTCGACCTCGATGAATTCCCTGCCCAACGCAGGCCGCTTCGTTACTCCCGCCGCACCGAGCTGGCGGTATTCGGTGGTGTCTGGACCAAGTGGCAGCAGGTCGGTGTAGCTGAACTCGGGCATCGGGGGCACATCCTCGCGGCAGACCAGGAGACCCGTTCATCGTAGTTCGCCCCGTCGGTCCCGTTGCATGCCCGGCCGGAGCCTCGCTCAGGGGCTGGCCGGGCGGCACGCTCGCGGCGCCGGCTGCTATCGCAACGCCTTGCGCCGCGATCATCCCGTCCGTCCAGCAGAGGCCGCCAGGGTCGGAGAAACCCAGGCAGACTTGGTCGCATGGATGTGCGGTGGTCAGAACTGGAGGCCGCCAGGCCGGACCTGGCGGAGGCGGGGCGTGGCCTGCTGTATCAGTTCGGGGTGGGGCTGGCGTTCTTGTCTACGGTGCGGGTGGACGGTGGGCCGCGGCTACATCCGATTTGTCCGATGGTGGTCGATGGGGCGCTCGTCGCGCACATCGTTCCGTCGCTCAAACGTGACGACCTGCATAGAGATGGGCGGTACGCGCTGCACTCCTTTCCTTGCGAGGACAGCGAAGATGCGTTCTATCTCACTGGTCACGCGAGCCTGGCCGATGAGGCGCTGGCGGCTGCTGCGGCGGCGCAGTTCCTTGCCGAGCGCGGCATGGACGCCGAGCCGCCGGGCTTCGGTGACGGTGAGATCTTCGAGTTCCGCGTCGGGCGGTGCCTGCTGACCAGGACCGACGGGCCCGGCGACTGGAACCCGAGGCACGCGGTCTGGGCGGCAGGCTAGTTGCCTGGCCACTGCAACGGGTTCACCTGATCGGCTGGCGGCATGCGGAGGTAATGCGCGGGTAAATGGTCTGCATCGGAGCCGGAACCGGCGGTCCTGGATGTGGAGGGCGGGGTCACATGGAGCGCGACTTGGCTGCCAGCAGCAATGGCGTCGACCTGAGCGAGGCCGCGAGACAGCTTGAGCAGGCGGCGCACGAGGCGCGCGTCGCATTCGACTGCATTGGCCTCAATGAACTCGACCGGGCGCATACTCACTCGATCATGGCGCGGGCGGCGGC
>JASIBM010000600.1 GCA_030045175.1 Streptosporangiaceae bacterium
GCTGGAGCGCGCCACACCCTGGCGTGCGGTGCTGGGCGCTCGATCATGTCCGCCTCAGGGCGCGGTGCCGCGCCGCGCCGCGCGAGCAAGCCCGCAAGCGCGAACGCAGCCAGCAACGTGATCAGCAGCCAGCCGGGCGCCGGCATGCCGAGCATGCAAGCCAATGCCAGCCCGAGCGCGAGTAGCAGCAGGGCCAGCACCCGGCCGTCTAGGATGCCGTCCGGCCGCGGCAGCGCCGGTTCAGCGGCCTCGCCGGACCGGCCCTTCAGGCGGCAGGCGAGCACCCCTGACCCGGCCACCAGGGCGATCGCTCCCAGCGCGACCGGGAGAGTGACGCCCGTGTCAAGGGCGCGCGCCAAGGCCAGCGCGATCGCCGGCACCGAGCCCATCGACACCGCTGTTGAGTACGCCAGCCGCTCAGCAAGCCCGTCGCAGCGGCAGAGGAACGCGGCCCAGTACCAGCCGGGCAACACACCAGCGGCCAGCGCCCCGAGCAGGGCGCGAACCAAGTCAAGCTCCACGCCGGTCACCGCTGTCCGCCCCGCCAGAATCGTTACGATCTGAGCCAAGGGCCGAGTTGATGCAGATTCGTCCGAGAACGATACAGCATCGCGGTCCAGGCGGGCATCAGTCGGCTCGCGTCGGTTTGCCGGGCCACTAGCTGTTTGCATCGCTAGCGCAGGGTAAATCGCTCCAGCGCGCTACCAGCGTTGGATCGAACGAGGTCACATAACTGACGCACTTACCGGCGGGTATCCCAGTGGGCTTGTAGTCAATGCTGTATCGTACGGCGCGTCACTGGACTCAGGCGCATCCCGGACCCCAGTACTTGAGAAGGCTGTTGCTTGGTGAGTTCCTAGTGAGTTCCTAGCGGGTACTGTCAGTTAGCGTCCAAGCACGTTCTGTCATTAGGAGCGGTTACTATGGATCTACGTTGGATCAAGAGTTCCCGGAGCTTCTCGAACGGTGATTGCGTCGAAGTGGCGGGTTTGCCCGACGGCGCCATCTGCGTGCGCGACAGCAAGGACTCCGATGGCCCGGTCCTCCGCTTTACCCCAGACGAATGGCGTACCTTCCTTGTGGAGGTGGTGCGCAACAAGTAACTTACGGTTCGCCTCGGAGATCATGCCCGCCCTCTGCCATGGCGTTACGCCAGAGTCGGTCGGTATCCATGGTCACCGCGCTAGCGGTCAGCCGTTGGATCGCGCACCAGACGGCTGGTCCATCCGCAAGTGCATTGAGGCCGCCCGCCGCTACCGCACCATACGGATGACAGATGCGGGCCGGGTCCTGCGTCATCCCCTACGACCCCATCCCATCCCCGACGACGTCCACCAGGCTCTCGTCCACGGTCGGCGCTGGGGGATCGGACAAGTGAACATGCACAGCTCATCCGTCGCCTGACAAGGCGACGGCCCTCTGCCGCTAACAGAGAGCCGTCATTTGCCCAGAGGCCCCCTGGAAGGAGGTCCGACCAGTGAGTTTAACGACTCGCGGCATGCCGCGCGCCAAAACAACCTCAACGAGGCGGCGTCTTAGCACGCAAACGAGGACCAATCCGGCACCCGGCGACGCCTTCGCCGCCATGAACAATGAGTACAGCCTCGTGGCAGACATCGCCACCCGGGTCATCCAGTTTCTCGGCTACCCGCTCCGGAACCTGGCAGACCAGCATACCCCGGTCGACGACAACCTAGTTTTCGTCATCTCCCCGTTCACACCGGATATGGACCCGGTATACCTGGCCATCGCCGCAGCATCTGCAGCAGTCGGCCTGCATGCCGAGCGTGTCAAGGACGTGCCCGGCGACTACCGGATCACCGACCTGATCCTGGCGATGATCCAGCGAGCTCGTCTCGTCGTCGTCGACCTCACCCACGAGCGGCCGAACGTCTACTTCGAACTCGGATACGCACGTGGCCTCGGCAAGACCGTCATCACCATCCAGCGCGTCGGCACCACCGCCCACTTCGATGTCCGCGACTGGACCTGCCTCGAATACATAGACTCCCGGCCGCTGGAAAGCGACCTGCTGGAGCGGCTCAAATTCGAACTCCAGGCATCCTGAGCCAGGCTCAGCGCAGACTTACACGATCCCACGCAAGTTAACAGGCCAGCGGATCGCGAGGCCACTAACCTTGCCAGAGCGACTCGGCTGTCTCGAGTATGAGGCTCCGGGACGCGGCCGGTTCGAGTGACGCGTCGAGTAGTATCCGGAACCCGCGTCTGTACAGGTAGGTCTCGCGCTCGCCTTCGACGTAGAAGGTGGTACTCAGGCCCTCGTTGCTGACGACGTCGTGAAGTACGGCGTCGTCCTCTGGCCCGAAGCGGAATATCACAAATGGCGCCCCGAACAGGACGTGCCGGGCATTCAGCGGCAAAATCCGCAATGTCACGTTAGGTCGGTCGGCGCTCTGCGCCAGCCATCGGAGCTGGTCGTACATCACCGAGTCATCACCAACCCGGCGCCGCAGCACGGACTCATCCAGCACGACAATCAGCTCAAGCGGCGGCTCGCGGGCCAGCACTTGCTGGCGCCGCATCCGGAGCCTGACCCGCCGTTCTATCATGCTCGGCGCGATCGGCTCCACCTGATCATAAATACCGATGACGTGCCGCGCGTAGGCCTCTGTCTGCAACAGGCCAGTGACGACCTCGACGTGCCAGCTCGCCACCACCGTGGCCTCGTGCTCTAGCCCGACGAACTGAAGGAACTCCGGCGATGCGACATCGGAGAACTCTTCCCACCAGCCTTTCTGGGCCGCGTCCCGCGCCAGCGCAAGCAACTGCGCCCGGCGCGGGCCGGTGACCTGGTAGTAGTTGAGTAGCTGCTCTACGTCCCGCAGCTTCAGGCCGCTCCTGGCCAGCTCGTACCTGCTGATCTTGGAATGCGACCAATTCAGCGCAGCAGCGACTACCTCACCGCTGTCCCCCCGGCTTTCCCTGATCTCGCGCAGCTCCGCCGCGAGGCGGCGGCGCCGGACCGTAGGACCTCCTGGCCTGGCCATTGGCGTCCTCCCTCCCACAGGTGCCGCGCGAGCGGAACCAGTGTGACAGCAGTGGCGGGGCATTCGCCCGCTAATCGAGATTTTCACTGCACATCGCACTGAGAGGCAACGCATCCGCCCGATTCGCTCACGTGCGTAAGCGGCGCTGGAGGCAAGCACACCACCGCAGGCCCTGGTCGGATCCTGCTCCGGTCGGCCTGAACTGCCTCCTGTGACGCCGGAAAGCGCTAAGGCTGGCTGATGGTCACTTCCAACGTCGCCGCTGGCCCACGAGCATCCTGAATTACCCGTTGCGCACTCCCGCGAGGAACGCGCACCATTCTTCTCGCGTGAAGCGGAGGATCGGACCCCCGGGATTCTTGCTGTCGCGCACGCCGATCGTCCCGTCGGGCAGATCTGTCACCTCGACGCAATCTCCGTTGGCGAAGCTACGGGAACTCTTGATCCAGCACGGATCTGAGCCTGCTTGTGCCGAGCGGCCTCTGAGAGCGGGTCTTGTCACCCTTGACCTCCCTACTCGTGTGCCATTCCCTAGGGATATCGCTCAACCTGCGCCACGAGATAGACCCGACGAGCACGGCGGCCAGCTTGGGTGGCTCCGTGACCTGGTTGCCGAGCTGCTGGCCACGTGAACCCCCCAGGTGCGATGCGATGCGTCCCGTTCTCCCAGCGTCGGCGCCATCGAGCCGTGCGCGCCAGAAGCTACATCAGCGAAAAATTTTGGATATTCGGCTAACCTGAAGATATGACAAACTTCTTAAGAAAGAAATGTCATCCTTCCCCTCCCGCGAACGGCTGACGCACGCCTGTCGGGACAACTCCTGCGTCACATCCGCCTCGTAGGGCCGGACCCTTGACGGGCTGGGCAGATGGGTCTGCCGAGCGCTTCGGTGCTCATGTTGCCTGAGGACGGCAGCCGTGCTCAGGAACCCGCCAGCCTCGTGGCAGGGCAAGCCGGCCTTCGCTCTGGCAGCGCGTCATTCCCGAAACGTTCACGTGAGGTTAACTTGAACGTCTTGATGAGATTCTCACTGAACGTCACACTGAGAACAACGTGGAACCTCCGGGCTCGCCAACGAAGACGAAGCGCAGGAGGAAGCGCAGGAGGCAGAGATGCAGACACAAACCAGGACCGCCTCCGACTCTCGGCAACCCGCTGCTGGTCTGGCTTCATCCAGCAGCTCACTGGAGCTGAGCTTCGGCGATCGCGTCGCCGTCCTGTGCCAGGGTGCCGGCATGAGAGGCCTCGCCATTCGATACGCCCGCGACCACGACCTGGCCGAGGACGCGCTGCAGGAGACCTTCTACGCCGTCGCGAGGGTCAGCGACCCGTCCAGGATCGACGACCTGGCCAGGTACGTCCGCCGCGTCCTGCAGCGCAAGGTGGTGGAACTGCTCGAGTCACCATGCGCACATCTGTCTGACGACCTTGACGCGCTGATCGCCGCGTCGTCCGGCGGCGTGCGCCGCCCGAACACCAAGCGCCCGGTCGTCATGGGCTCTCCCGTGCAGGACCTAGCGGTGCGCCGGGCGCAAGCGAAAGCATGGATCGGGCGCCTGAGCCGGCTGAGCAAGACCTCGGTGCCAAGGCGTTCCGCGGACCCGGAGCGCTACCAGCGTGTCATCGCAACGGTCGCCCGGCGGGTCCTGCCCGCGATGCTCGAAGGAGAAGTCAGCTCGGCGGACCTAGACCACTTCCTGATCGCCGCGTACCCGGAGTGGTTCGCGTCCAGGCAGTCCAGCACTTCGACCCGCGATCAGCGGCTGTGCCGGGGACGACGCGAGGTATCCGGCCTATTGGAGTCCGTTGTCAGCAGGGACGAACTCCTGGCGTAGCTGCCGTGCACCTGTTCATCGCCTAGCGCGAAAAGGAGAAATCAGGCACTTACCGAAGCTGGTGTCAGGTTCGCTGCATGAGTGGCTCATTACCCCGGAGACTTCGATCTAGGAGGCGAATATGGTCAGCACGGCGCTTGCCGGCCCGGACGGGGCGGCGGCAAGGCTCGCCGAGCGGTCTGTGGACTCGCAAGCCAATGCCGCGCTCTCAGCGTGGCTCCGTGATTATCCACCAGCAGCCAGAGAGCTTGAGGAAGCCATGCGGGCGCGAATCCACCACAGGGAACTCGACGAGCGGGCGCAAGCCGCGCGGGCGTGCGCAGCCGACGCGGAGCGCCGGTCAGCCAGCGAAACCGTCAAACTGGACCCGGGAGGGCAACGCGTTATCCACCCGGTCGCCGGGAGCGTGCTCGTGGCGGCTCTCGTCGTGCTCAACGCCTGGCTGCTGTACTGGGGGGCGCAGGCATTCGGCCTGAGCCTGGCTGGCAGGTGGCTGGTGACGGGCATCTTGCTGGCAGCTTCCACGGCAGTGATTGCCGCGCTCGAGGCGAGCGGGGAGCACCGGCGACGCCGCCTCATGCTGGGGGCAGGCGTGGTCATCGCTGGCCTGGCGCTGGTGGCATTGCGCACCGGCTTCCGTATCGCGACGGGCGGGGTGGTCGATGCTCTCTTGCGGTCCGTGATATTCACCTCGATCTCGGCCTGCCTGATCTTGTCCGGCTCGATGGTCCTGAGCCGTACCTGCCTGCCGCGCATGGCACGTGCGCAAGCGGCTGCCCGGCGGAGCCGCCGGGACGCCTACGCCAGGCACGCCGCCAGCGCTGCTGCCGCGGAGCGAATGCAACGCCATCTCGGCGCCCTGAGGCAACTGCTTATCCCGTGGGCGCTAAGCGCGGCAGCCCCGGCCAGCGTCGACCACGTCAACTGGACCACAGCCCTCAATCGCGCAGTCAGAGGGTTGCTCGCAGAGCTCTGACCGCTCGGGCCACCCGCCGGGCTGGCGATGGGCTGTGGCCCAGCGGGTGACCATTGGCTCTCGCCCATCCGGGTCCTGATGTAGGCAGGGAGGGGCTCCCATGACCGGCGAACTGACGCTTACCACGAACTACGACACGGGCCAGGTGATTCTGGAAGGCCAGCCAACAGGCCCAGCGGGCGGAGCGATCTTGACGCCAGCTCCGGACATCGACCTGCTCTTCGACCGCGTCAGTGGCCACTTGTGCAAAGTCAGCGCCCACCTGCTTCACGCGGGCCGCGAGGGCATCGGCGAGATCGGCGTGATGCGCGTACTGAAACGGCTCTTCGGAGCCTCGGCGGCGCGCGTCATCTGGAACGCGACACCAGGCTATTCGGGGCGGGTGGTATCACCGCAGCATGGCCGCGCCGCGCCCTTGTCGCGCCTGGCGTGCTTCGACGCCACCCGCGCGACCAGCCCGGTGCCGCCATCGTCACCGCTATGGGCGGCCGAAGGCGCCGTGCTGGCGCAGCGGGCGGGCCTGCTGCACCGGGCCAGGGCCGAGGCCCGGCACGCCGCGGCCGGCCTCGTGCGCCTGCTGGACGGCACGCCACTGCCAGGCGCGATGTCCGTCCTGCTGAGCGATGTCGCCCGGCTGGCGAGGCAGGACGCGCCAGAAGCCGCTCGGATCCTGCGCGACTGGCCAGCCGGATGGTTCAGCGGTTCATTGCGGGCCTGGCTCGGGGAATTCGGGTCACCGTCAGCTGGCCGAGCAGCGACCAGGGGCCGAACTGCCGCCGCGCGCTCACCTGACGAATGCGGCCCGCGATGGGCGCTCGACTTGACCATGCTGCCCGCGGGGCTCTTGCTGCCCGCGCTGGAACCCGGTGACGACCTGACCGTGTACCTGGCAGATGAGGACAACCTCAGGGTGCAAGCTCAACTCGCGCCTTCCGCAGATGACGAGGCACTGGGCCGGTGTCGCGTGCGCCTGGTCGAGGCGAGCAACCGCCGCGTCATCGCGCAGGCTCCGCTAGCCCGCGACGGAGCCAGGGCACGGGCTACCATCGCGATCCCAACGGAGTTCCGCCAGGCCGATGATCTCTCGAGCGCCTGGGTCGAGATCGTCGGCGACGAAGACCGGCCGGTTCGAAGCGAGACGCTGCGCCTGCGGCGGGAGGCATTGCGCTGGGCGGACAGCGCCCTGCGTGCCGAGCGGCGGCCGCTCGGCCTGGCACCTCACTTCAGTGACGGCGCGTGGGTTGCGATGGCCGCCCGAGGGTGGGAGCAGTGCCGACGACACTGGGAGTCCACCGGTGACCAGCGGCGTGCTGACCAAGCGGCGACCTACGGCAGGATCCTCGCATCGGCCGCACCAGCTACCCCCGGATTGCCGACCTCGGCAGCGGAGATTAACGGCCTGACGCCGGGTGAGCCGGCGTTCCTGGCCGAAGCGCTTGGGCTGATGACTGACGCTTGATGCCGTTAGCTCCGCCCGGTGTCAGCAGACTGTGCGCTAAGCCTCTTTTCTTGCAGAACCATCGCGCAGTAAGGGAGGCCACGTGCCGGATCTGCCTGTGCGCACGCCGTCCCAGATCCTCAGCGATCTGTTCTCCCGGTGCCCGGACGCTGTGAGCCTGCTGGCCGAGGCTGACCATCGTCGCCTGCTCGCCTACTTGTCAGCAGCGGCCGCGCGCCATTCGTCGCTCACCCTCCGGGTGGCGCGGCGGCGACTCGATGACCTCGAACGCAGGTTGGATCCGCGCCATCGCCGCCAGGTGAAGGCCCGCGCCGGGCTGGCCACGCTCGCCGTCATCGCGGCCTGCCTGCTGCTGCTTGACGCCATCGAGCTATCCGGGGTGATGAACGCCGCCACCCTGCCGCTAGCCGTGTGCGCCACCACGACCTGGCTCATGGCCGCGTGGAACGGAGCCCTGGCCGACCGCGAAGCACGGCATGCCCTGTGGACGCTGATCGCTTCAGGCACGGTGGGACTGACCTTGCTGATCGGGACCGCGCACACGATGGCGGTCTCGTCGGCGCGCGCTCAACTGTGGGACCACGTCGCGGACAGCGCCATCGCATGCGCGCTCATAGACGCGCTCACCGCCGGCGCCTGCGCGCTGATCTCCAGGATCGAACCCATGACGGTCGCCGCCGCACGCGCGTCCTGGCGGCGCGCACGAAGACGTCATCGCAGGGCCGTACGCCAAAAGCGGCTCGACGCCGAGGCGGCGTCCATCGCGACCGAGACCTGGCTTAACCTCGTCCGCCAGCACGCCATCGCCGCGCAGTCAGACTTTCAGGCGGACGTCAGGAAGACCGTTCAGGCAGCGCTAGCCCTCGCCACCGCGCTGGTGTCGCTTGGACGGCCGGCCGAGTCCGAACGGGCGTTACCGTGCTCCCGCGACCGTGGCCCGCTGTGTCGCCCTGAGCGACGGCGTCACCTCGCATACTGGTTCAGTAGGTTGGGGCCTGGCCTGGCCATTACTGCCGGAGATACGATATGCGCGAATCCTACGATGTGGGCTTGATTATTCCATTGCGCGAGGAATTCGACGCCGCTCGCGGCATCTTGGAGTTTGGCAGCCCCATCCAGGAGCACGGGTTCTTCCTTCACCCGTTCTCGGTTCCAGGCAGTTCCCTCAGGGGAGTCGCGACGGTCTTGTTCGGCATGGGCCAGGCGAAGTCGGCGGTGGCAGCCACACGCCTGCTCGCATCCGTCGACCTGCGCCTGCTAGCGCTCGTGGGTATCGCCGGCTCCTTGAGCCCCGGGCTGATCCTGGGAGACGTCGTCATCGCCTCGTCCGTCGATGAATACATGCACGGGGCCAAGGCCAGCCCGGAGCTAGCTGGCGAGGGCGTCGAGTTCGAGGCCGGAGGAATCGCCTGGCAGGCCAGCCCGGCGATCGTCAGCCACGCCAGCAATTTCCGTTACCTCCCCGATGAAGGCAGCGGGTTCGCCACCTGGCGCGAGCAGGCCAGGCAGCGGCGAGGTCTCGCCCTGGCCGCTGGGGTTCCCGAACTGGCCAGCGACTCCCCCGATTATCACGTAGGCGCGATTGCCACCGGCGATATCGTAAGCGCGGCTGCGTCATTCGCTCGATGGCTGCGCCATCACAACCGTTTCCGGGTGGCTATCGAGATGGAGGCGGGCGGCGCGGCGCATGCCGTCTACCAGGATGGCCGGACCGACCTGATAGTGGTCCGCGGAATCTCCGACTTCGCTGATGAGAGAAAGACCGAGCTAGATGGGACAAGTGCGTCAGGTGCCAGCACTGGCGCCTGGCGGCGCTACGCGACGGAAAATGCGGTGGCCCTGCTGAGCGCCCTCATCGCGAGCCCCTCTTTCCCCTGGCCACGGGCTCGGCAAGGCGCCAGTAGCCCTGAAGCGAGCTCATCGTCAAGCACTGTCACCTTGCAGGGATGGGCTTACGGGAATAGCCAGGTCAACCAGGCCGCGCGCGATCTGCATGTCTATGGCGGCGGGCTGCCAGATGACTAGTCGTGCCTGCCTAACTCTGGCAACGAAGCCTGCTGCGGGACGGCCGCCAGGATAGCGGCGAGCTTCCCACGGGTGTCCTCGGTATCGTGATGATGCGGGCCAAGCGTGCGCTCCCTGATGCGCAGGACGGCGGCGAATGTCTGCGCCGCCTCGGACAGGCGTTCCTGATCCTCGAGCACCACGCCCAGGTTATGCCTGGTGCCGAGGGTCGTCGGATGCTCGTCGCCGACGAGATCGCGCTGGATGGCGATGATGTCGCGATACTCGGCTTCCGCTCGCTCGTAGTCGCCGCGGATACGGAGGATGTAGGCGATCGCATGCCGCGTTTCGAGAGTATCGGGATTCCGGTCGCCGAGGACGCGGCGGCGGAGGGCGAGTACGGCCGCGAACTCAGCCTGAGCTTCGTCCAGCCGATCTTGGTCTTGCAGCACCATCGCCAGGTTGTGCCTGGTACCGAACACGGCCGGGTGGTCATCACCCTGGGTCGCTTGTTGCACGGCGATGGTTTCCCTGTACTCGGCCTCGGCCTCGGCATACCTGCCGCGAAGCCGGAGCATGTACGCGAGCGCGTGGCGGGTCGTCAAGGTGTCCGGGTGGTCATCGCCGAGCTTCTCCTTGCGCTGCAGGTAGATCGCCCGGTACTCGGCGTCCGCGGTATCTAGCTCGCCCAGGCTCTGCAGGACGACAGCCAGGTTTTGCCTCGTAGCGAGGGTTTGCACATGGTCCTCGCCCAGCATGACCCGCTGGATGTCGAGGATCGACCGGTACTCTGCCTCGGCATCCCGATCCTGCTCTCGTGCCTTAAGCACGAACGCCAGATTCAGGCGAGTGGCCAGCGTGTCAGGATGCTCAGCGCCCAGCACGCGAGTCCGCGCTAGCAGGGCCGCGCGGTACTCTGCCTCGGCTTGGCCGAAGCGGCCGAGGCGCCTGAGCGCGGAGCCGAATCCATGCCTCGATGCCAGCGTGTCGGGATGCTCAGCGCCAAGCACCTCGGACCTCAGCCTGAGCACCTCGCTGTATTCCGCGGCCGCTTCGGCCCACAAGCCGCGGTCGCGCAGCGTCAGCGCGCAGTAGTGGCGCGCCGTCAGCGTATCGGGATGCCGGTCGCCGAGCGCCGCCTGCCGCAGCCGGAGGACCTGGCTTTGCCCCGCGTAGGCTTCGGCGTAGAAGCCCGCCGCCAGCATGTACCTGGCCGCGAGGTGCGCGGGCTGCGTGAGCCGCGCAACCGACTCAGGAAGGGCCGCGCTGACGCCCGGCGACGGCAGGTCAAGGACGCTGGAGCAATGAGCGGCGAGTGCGCTCCAGTGCCGCCAGTTGCGCGGATCCTCTGGCGCCATCCCCGCGGTGGCCCTTTCCAGCAGCGCGATGAGCAGATCCAGGTAATGCGGCGCGTTCGCGGCGACGTCACGGTGCGCACGGTTGGCCGCCCGTATCACCGGCAGGAGCGTCGCTGTCCGCTGCCGGAATGGGTCCGCCGAGTCGGCCGCGGCGACCGTGACCAGGCCGAGCCGGACGAGGCCGTCCAGCGCCCTGGCCAGGGTCTCGCCGGTGGCGCCTGCGAACAGCGGTGATGCTGCCAGCACGTCGGCGTTGAAGAGCGCGGCATAAGGGACCGGAGCCGGGCCCAGGCACGCGAACAGCCGTAGGAGGGGCCTGGACAGCGGTGAGCCACGGCTGGCCAGCAGGTCGAGCGACAGTTCCCAGGTTGTGCTCAACGTCCGGCGGGCCGTCTCTTCCGGAGTCGCGGCAGGATCGGCGCCCAAGACGTCAAGATTGGCTTCCAGCGCAGCTTGGTAGGCGGTGAAGGTGCTCGGCGCGCCAGGCTGCGGCCAGACATCGATCCTGGCATCGGCCAGATACGAGCCAGCCAGGTCAAGCGCAAGTGGCAGGCCGCCCAGCCATGCGCACAGGGCCCGTGCGTCACCTTCGTCACCGGCCACGGGCGCCAGGTCCCGCAGCACTTGCGCCCCGTCGCCGATGGCTAGCGCTGGCACGTGGGCCAGGCGGCTCCACGGGCCCCAGACCGCCCGCGCGCCTTCCCTGCTTGTCACCAGCACTAGGCCGGCCCGGGTATCCGGGGGTCGTAGCCACCCTCGGCTGTCACCGAGCCTGCCCGTGCCCGCCGCCAGGAGATAAACGTCGTCGGCGTTGTCGAGCACCAGCAGCCACGGCTCACGCAGCGAGTTCAGCCGATCCCAGAGCACGTCAGCCGGATGCCGCCAGGTGAGGTCGCTGCTGCTGGCGCCGGCGTCAAACGCGACAGCGTGCAAGCTGGCCTCAAGCTCAGCGGCCAGGGTGACCGCTACCCACCAGACACGTATCCCGAGATCTCTGGCCTGGTGCGCTACCTCAAGCGCGACCGCGGTCTTCCCGCAGCCGCCCATGCCATGCAGAACCCACACGCGCTCGCCGTCGGGATCGCCAGCGCGGATACTGCCGAGCTCACGAAGGAGCGGGCCCATCAACTCGCCTCGGCCACGTAGCCGGTCGGCCGGAACCCGACGGTGCGGGATAACCAGCGGCTTCGCCAGTGCCGCCTTCCCCGCGATCAGCGAGGGGTCCAACGGGTGCAACGCGATGTCGTAGATGTCCCTGCCCGCCTGCATGACCTTCGCGCCATGATCGGCGAGCCCCGCCAGGGCGGGCCCGCGATTAGCGACAGGCGGCTGTGGTTCCGGTGCAGTCAAGCCAACCAGTCCTGCTAATGTCCCGCCAACGCATGACCACCCAAAGAAGCACTCCATCCCGGTGAGGTTCTGTTCCCTTAATTTTCACAGGTGCAGCGACTACTGTCTCGCTATTCCCATGACGAGGACCGTCCGGTCAGTCGAGTTGACCATCCGGGTGATACTGGATCCCGCCGGTCGCCGGTACGCGTCGCTAGCGGCTCGCCCGTTGCCATGCAGTCACGCCGAATGAGCGGCGAAAGAATGGCGAGGGGTGACGCCTTGGTCGTCATCCTCGTCACCCTTCCTCGCGCGGGCAAACGGCCGGACACTGGGGCTGACAGCCTTTGCAGCGGAAGGCAGGCACCGGGGATGGACGACAGGCCGTCGTGGGCGCGCCGGATCACCACCGAGCGCGAGGCCCGCGGCTGGGACAAGCCCCAGTTCATCGACGCGCTGCGCGCCCACGCCGGCAGCGAGCTGCCGGGCAAGGAATCCATGCTGCGCCTGGTCCATTCCTGGGAAAGCGGCGCGTCCTGCCCTGATGACTTCTACAAGCCGGTCATCGCCAAGGCGTTCGGCACAGTCACCTGGGCGATCTGGCCCGCGCCCGGGCATCGGAATGCGGACGCCGAACTACAGGCCGGCGCGGGGATGGACACCCTGGAGGTGCTCACCCGGCTGCGCGGCTCGTCGCTGGACGCGGCCACCATGGACGGGCTGCGGATAACCGTGGACCGTTTGTGCAGCGAGTACCCGTACCTGCCCGCGCAGCAGTTGCTGGTCGAGGGGCGGGCATGGCTGCACCGGATCACCGCCATGCTGGACCGGCGCCTGACGCCGGGCCGACGTGGTGAGCTGCTCACCATGGCCGGGTGGCTGGCTGCCCTGGTCGGCTGCGCGGAGTACGACACGACCAACCATGGTGCCGCCGAGGCGATCCGCCAGACCGCGTTCAAGATCGGCGAGGAATCCGGCACCGCGCGCTGCTGGAGCGGCTGCCCTGCCCGGAGAACCTGGACCATCACTTCGCCGTCGACCCGGCCAAGTGGGACTTCTACTCCATGGACTGCTACCGCATCCTCGGCCGCGGCGGCGACACCGCTAGCACTGAGAACAAGCTCGCCCAGACCTACGCAGACCAGGTGCTGCGCCTTGGCACCGACGCAACCGGCACCGAGCTCTCGCCGATGCGCAACGCCGAAGCCCGCATCACTCTCGGCGTCATCGCCGCCCGCCAGGGCGACCTCGACCGCGCCCTCGACTACGGCCAGCGCGCCCTGGCCGGACAGCGCCTG
>JASIBM010000601.1 GCA_030045175.1 Streptosporangiaceae bacterium
GGCTGAGGCGCCGTCTGGAGTGGAGCCGGCCGGGACGGTGCTGGCTGAGGCGCCGTCTGCGGTGGACCCGGCGGGGACGGTGCTGGCTGAGGCGCCGTCTGCGGTGGACCCGACCGGGACGGTGCTGGCTGAGGTGCCGTCTGGGGTGGACCCGGCGGGGACGGTGCTGGCTGAGGCGCCGTCTGGGGTGGACCCGGCGGGGACGGTGCTGGCTGAGGCGCCGTCTGGGGTGGAGCCGGCCGGGACGGTGCTGGCCGGGGTTGCTGATGCGGTGGAGCCGGCGGGGACGGTGCTGGCTGAGGTGCCGTCTGGGGTGGACCCGACCGGGACGGTGCTGGCTGAGGCGCCGACGCCCGTTGCCGGCGGGACAGCACCCGGCGGGACGGGCGTCACGCCAGGCGATAGCCATACGGTCAGCGTCGCCGCGCTGCCGTATGTTGCCACGCCTGGCAGCATGCCCGGTGCCATGCCCGGACCTGTGCCGGGTCCGATGCCTGGACCTGTGCCGGGTCTCATGCCGGGCTCCATGCCTGGCGGCCAGGTGGGCCCGCCGGGCTGGCTCCCTCCAGCGCCGCCGCGGGCCGGCCGGGACTGGAGCGCGATCGTCATCGTCACGGTCGCCGTGGTCGTGGTGGCGGCGGCGGGCGTATTCGCATGGCTCAAGTTCGGGAAGCATTCGAGCACAGGAAATCAGCCGGGCGCGGCGAGCACCAGGACGGTCACCGGACGCCCCGGGACGACACCCGCTTCGATATCACCCACGCCCTCGGCATCGGTGCCATCGGTCACGCCGACTCAGACCTCGCCTGTGAGCACGCTGGTGCCCCTTGGGCCCGGAGTCGCCAGCGACGCGAAGACGGCCGCCGTCGATGCTTTTGTCACCAAGTACTTTGCGGCGATAAATCATCATGATTACTACCAATACTTGTCGCTGCTGAGCCCGGCGAACCGCCAGAACGAGACGATGCAGAAGTTCGACTCGGGCTTCAGCTCGACGACGGACTCACAAGAGATGATCACCTCTATCGTCAACTACGGTTCTGGGGTGACCGGAGCGGCGCTGAGCTTCGTCAGTCATCAGCTGCCGTCCCAGAGTGCGACGAACTCGTCGTGCACCGAGTGGGACATCACGCTGTTCCTCAAGCGGTCAGGTGGCCGGTATTACATCGGCCCGTCGCAACCGGGCTATCAGGCTCAGTACAGCGCTTGCTAGGCCAATGGCGCATCGCAACTTACCCTGGCATACTGCGCACATGAGTGACGGGAGCCCGCAGGGCTGGTACGCCGATCCGTTCCGGGTGCACGATGCGCGTTATTTCTCCGCGGGCCGCCCCACGAAGCTGGTGCGCGACGGCGACGTCGAGAGCTATGACGAGCCGCCATCCGACGACTGCGACCCTGCTGACGTCGCGGCCGGAGCGGGCGGCATTGCCCTCAGCGCACAAGCCGCGTTGGGCAGTTCGGCCGGCGAGGGGCTGGAGCTAGCCGGCCTGAGTGGTGCGTACCAACGCGGCCCCGCCTTCGCCGCGCTGTCGCAGCGGAGATCGCACGCGGGCAAGCTCGCGGCTGTCGCGGGGACCGCTGCCGTAGCGGCGGTCGTCGCCGTTGTGGCAATCGTGAACGGGTCAGGATCAAAGGCCGCCCCGCACAAGCTGGCGATCTCGGCCGTCGCTTTCGTTACTCAGTCAGCCCGGCGAACGCTAGCCGAGCGCACGGCCGATACGACGCTGTCCGGGACAGTTCAGGCCGCTGACCAGAGCGTCACGATTAGCGGGACTGGCGAGGCGGATTTCAGCACTGGCGCGATGATGCTTAACGCTGACTTCAACGTATCTGGCCATTATGCCTCGGAAAGCGAGATCCGAGTTCGCGGAAACCTATACTTCACGCTGAGCGTGGACGGCAGGAATCTGGCCCAGGCGACCGGCGGTCGCGACTGGATACAGATGCCGCTACCCCAGTCGGCGTCGGCGAGCCTGACCGGCAACGACCCGCTGTCGTCGCTTTCAGTGCTCGAGCAACGCGGCGACGTCGTGCGGGGACTCGGGATGAGGATCATCGACGGGGTGAGTTGCAGCGGCTACGCCGTGACGCCAAGCAGGCAGGCGATGATCACGGGAGCGCGGCAGGAATTCGCCAAGCTCGGTCTCCCCCCAAGCATGACCAATCTGGAACTGCGGCTACTACAGGGCATGTCGCCGCCCACGATCAGGGCATGGTTTGACGCGGACGGGCTCCTGCGCGAGATGAGCGTGAATCTCCAGATAGACGGCTTGAGCGGCGGGGTGTCAGGCGACGTGGTCATGGAGTTCTCGCACTATGGCTCGCCGGTCCGAATCACCGCACCAGCGCCGTCCGACACCATTTCCTACAAGTCGTTCCTGCGGACTGTCGTCCATAGCAGCGATTCCTGATCCCCGCGGGCCGGGCCGGCGCTGGCTCGGGAGGCCTGTCACGTAGGACAGCAGCAGGATGCGAGCCGCTACCAGCTGGGCGACCCGGCTGAGTCGGCCGGGCCGGAGTCAACCGGGCCTCCGCTGCCAGTCGGGAACATCCCTCCCGGGCTGAACTGTCCCCCCGGGCTGAACTGTCCCCCCGGGCCGAACTGTCCCCCCGGGCCGAACTGTGGGCCCATCCCGGCCGTCGAGTAGGACGACCTAGACGACCGGGATGCCGCTCGCACGAAGAAGCCGATGATGATGACGATGACACCGGCAGAGAGCCCGATGGGTCCGCTCGCCACTCCGACCGTGCACAACGGACCGGCCGTGCAAGTCTGCGAGACCGGCGGGCCTGACGCGCTGAGGATCGTGCCGATCAGCCCGCCGGCGAACAAGTGGAAGCCGAACGCGATCACCAGCGCCCCGATCAGGCCGCGAGCAAGGCTGGGCTGGCTGCGGCTCGTCGTGGAGATGGCGAAGTCCGGGCGCCTGCGCAGGCTGGCGCCGCGCATGCGCTTGCGGACCGTGCCCAGCACCAAGAGCAGGAAGATGACGCAGGCGCCGATCAGCAGGTAGGTGCTCCAGGGCAGCAGTCCCTTCACGCCCTTGAAGTTGGTGCCGCTGAGTGTCGCCTGGGTGAAGCTCGTGCCGCCAATCTTGGCGCCGGACAGGTTGGCGTCGGTCAGGTCGGCCTGGGTGAGGTCCGCCCCCGACAGGTTCGCGCCGCTGAAGTTGGCGTGCTGCGCCACGATCTGGCCCATCGACGCCCCGGACAGGTCCGCGCCGTGGAAGTTGGCCGAATTCACCGTGGCCTGGATCATCGATGCACCGGACAGATTGGCGCCGCTGAAGTTGGCGCCCTGGGCCTGGGCCTGACCGACCGTCGCGTCGGTCAGGTTGGCGCCGGTCAGGTTGGCTCGAGTGAGCGTCGCCTGGGTCAAGTCGGCGTGCTGTAGGTTCGCGTCGTGCAACAGCGCCGCGGTGAAGTCGACCTGAATGAGGCTGACGCCGCTGAAGTCCGCACCGGACAGGTTGGCGCAGCGCAGGTAGCCGGGGGCGAAGCTGGAGACCTCGCTGTTGGTGAAGTGCTGGCCAGCGAGTTGCCGTCCAGATCCGGGCTTGCAGCCAGCCGTTGGCGCGGCCATCGCAGCCGTGGTCGCGGCCACCACGGCCGAGGTGACGAGGCCGCCGACGACTATCGACGTGGCCAGCCGCGCACGCCAAGTCCTGCATCCGGATTTCAAGATGATCGCTCCCGCCTGTACCGCTCAGGGTGTCAGTGCCCTTTATAGGCGAAAAAGCCAGGCCAGGGGCGGGAAGAACGTCCCAACTTAGTCTCGTGTTAGTCTCGCCCGCGGGCCGGGGCTGCGGGTACGCGGCGACCGGCCGGGAGGCGCGACCAGGTCGTACCATGAGCGGATGGCCGGCCGCTCAGATCGTCAGGTGAACTCCAAGCGCGCCGGGCCGCGGCAGCCGATGCCTCCCGATCTTCCTGCCGACCTGATGCCGGCGAACATGCCAGGTGATGATCTCACTGACGGCGGCGCCTACAACAGGCTCGCGTTCACTGGGCTCGACCTGTCAGGTCGCGAGGCCGTGGACGCCGAGGTGGACGAGTGCCGGTATAGCGACGTCAACCTCAGTCAGGTGACACTGCGCCACGCGGTGATACGCGACGCGGTGTTCGAACGCTGCGATCTGGCGAACCTGCGTGCCCGCGACAGCGCGATGAACCGGACGGCGGCCAGGTCCAGCCGGATGACCGGATTCTCCTGGCTAGCCGGCGACCTGCGGGACGTCACGTTCGATGACTGCAGGATCGATCTGGCGTCGTTTTCCGGGAGCAAGCTCTCGCACGTGGTCTTCACCGGCTGCCGGCTTGAGCAGGCCGACTTCGGCGGCGCCGATCTCAGCCGCGCCCGGTTCGAGCGATGCGACCTATCGGGCGCGCAGTTCTCTGGCGCGCGAATGACTGGTACCAGGCTGTCCGGCTGCGACCTGACCGGGATCACCGGCATCACCAGCCTGCGCGGCTCGATCATCGACAGCACCGACGCGATAGCCCTTGCCATGATCATGGCGAGCGCCCTTGGCATCACAATCGAAGAGCACTAGTAGGGCTAAAAGGCTGGCCAAGTTTCGCCCGCATCCACGGGTACGGGTCACGTAGTGGTGTTCGCCCGGATCTGCGGCGCTCCTGAATCTGACTGATCGGCTCGCCCGCAGTGTAGTAGCGGCCACGCCCGTTACCATGCGGCGTCAAGATTCCCTCCGACGCCAAAGCCGCCAGGTCCCGGGTGGCGGTCTGCTCGGTGACTTCGGCACGTTTGATGTAGGTAGCCCGGCGCACGCGGTAACCGAGCACTGCATCGAACATCGCATCTATCGTGCGTTCAGGAAGATCGTGTTTGGTAATGATCTGGTCGAGTTCAACCCAGGTTAGTTCGGCTTCTTTCACGCGACGTGCCACCGTCTGAGCCTGCATGTGATGCGCGCGCAGGTTAAACGTCAGCCAAAGGTGGGCATCGTCGCGAGGTTGCCAGTAGCCGTGGCCAGTATGAGCCAGCACACTGTAATAATCCTCGGTGTTAGCCCCAAGCCATTCCTCAATGCTGGAGAACTCTGGCTCGCCAATATCCGATCGGGTCAGCACCGATGTCGCCAGCGCGCGTGCCATCCGCCCGTTGCCATCACGGAAGGGGTGGATCATGACCAGATTCAGGTGCGCCATCGCAGAGCGCACCACAGGATCGCTGTTCAGGCCGGTGTGGAGGCTCTCAACCAGGGCGTCCATGAGGCCAGGAACCTGCGTGGCGTCTGGCCCTTCATAGACGACCAGATCGCGGCGCTCATCACGGACGAAGATCGGCCCCTTGCGGTACCGGCCAGGCGACTTCGTGTGGTCATGGCTCAGCATCATGTAGTGCATGGCCCGGATCTCGGTGGAGTCGAATGCTGCGTAGGCGTCATCGCCCATCGCCAAGACATAACCCAGGGCTTGGCGATAACCCTGGATCTCCAGGAACGTCTCCTCATCTGCGCTGAGTGGCTCTTCCCCATCCACGGCAGCAGCTGCATCGTCCTCGCAGACCTGGTAACCCTCGATGCTGTTTGAGCCTTGGATGGCACGCGCCAGCGCCGAACGCCGCAACCCCCCCTCCCACCGCCTCGGCGTGCGCAGGACATGACGCAACTCCTTGCGCATCTGGTGAAGCTCGCGCAGGACGGCATCGTCTTCGCTTGCCAGCGCAGGGGCGCGGTAGATGGCTGCCGTGTGATTGGATGACGTATTCATACAGTCATGGTAGCGAACTTGTGACTACTTAAACTAGTCATCGCATCACGAGCACTAGTTCGAAGGCGTGCCAGTCAGTCGTCCACGGGCAAGCAGTCGGCAGTCCACGCGCGCGGCGCTGCGGCCGGCCATCCAGAGTCAGCGCGACTAGGGCGGTGATGTCCGGTGACAGCTATCGCGACCCGGTGATATCGCCCTGACGTGACCCGGCCGAGCCTGCGAAAAACCCGATGATGAATACGCAACCGGCAGCCTAGGGTGTGGACCGTGACGGACGCGATACAGACGGCGCCCTTCGACGAAGACTTCTACTACCAGGACCCGCTGGGGTTCTTCGCGCGGCTGCGCGAGTCCCGGCCGGTCGCTCCGGTACGCATGCCGGGCT
>JASIBM010000602.1 GCA_030045175.1 Streptosporangiaceae bacterium
TGCCAGCGTGAGGCGCGCGAGCAGCACGTCGGGGCCCGCGGTCGGATCGAGCGTGGCCAGCCGCAGCCCGAGCCTGCGCGCGGCGAGCAACAGGGCAAGGGAACGGCCGCCGGGCCGGATCGCGACTCCCACGGTGTCGCCGGGGCGCAGCCCGCGCTCGTGCAGCGCCGCCGCATAGCCGTCGGCTAGGTCGGCAAGGTCGCCTGCGCTGGCCCGGACTGCGATGGTCCCGCGCCTGGTGGTGGCCAGCAGCGCCGGCCGCCCGGGGTCGCGGCGCAGCGATGCGGCGAGATCGTCGATCATCATCGCGGGTCCGTGGTGAGTCCGCCGCTGCCCCGGCCCAGGTACCACAGCGCCGTGCGGCGCAGGCCGTATGCTCGCAGCCGCCTGGTCGAGTTCTGCACGACCATCGCCCGGCACCGCGCGATCGCGGCGGTGTGCCGCCTGACCCGGTTCATCAGGTCGCGGTCGGTCTGCGTCCTGGCCCGGGGGATGCCGCCGACGCGGGCGTACAGCGCCGCCGTGATCGCCATGTTGTTGCCCGCGTGCATCTGGTACCCGGTGAGGTAGCCGTGGCGGCGACGGTGCGCGGGCCGCAGCCGGCCGAACGCGTCCCCGATCACGACCAGGCAGCGGAACGCGGCCCGGCCGGCCAGTCCTTCCTCGTCCCTGCGGGCCACCACCGTGCCGAAGGCCATCTGGGCGCCGCCAAGCAGGGCCGCCCTGGCCGCGCCGATCCAGCCAGGGCACGGGATGCAATCGGCGTCCGTGCGCGCGAGCAGGCTCGCGCCATGCTCGATCGCGTACCTGAAGCCGGTATCCACCGCGAACCCGATGCCCCGCTCGGCCTCGCTGATCAGGTGCACCCCGAACGGCGCGCCCGCCGCGAAGGTGGCCACGATCGGGGCGGTGTCGTCGGTCGAGCCGTTGTCGACGACGACAAGGGTGAAGTCGAGGTCGGCCTGCGCCGCGAGCGCCCGCAGCGTGGCGCCGATCCGCGCCGCCTCGTCGTACGCGGGGATGATCACCCACAGGGCCGTTCCTCCCGCGGTTCCTCCCGTGGTCATGACTTCTCCCACACCATCGTCATGACGCTGATCCCGCCGCCGAGGCCGACGAGCAAGACGCGGTCTCCCGTGGCCAGCGCGTCAAAGACGCGGGCTAGCTGCACGCCAAGGGTCGCGCTTGCCACGTTGCCTAGCTCGGTGACCGTGACCTCGAGGCTGGCCCTTGGCACCCCGGTCAGCTCGACGAACCGCTCCAGGTAGGGCACCGTGACCTGATGCACGAGAACCCTCGCGTAGTCGCCGAGCGCGACGCCGGTACGGTCGGCCAGCCGGTCGAATATGCCCGCGCCGAGACCCTCGAAGACGCCGCGCAGCGCCTGGCCGTCACCCTCGAAGTAGGTGTAGTCGAGGTCCCTCGGGTGGCGGGAGCCGCCGCCGAAGATCCCCGCCACGTCCCAGTGCTCTGAGTGGGTTCTGGTGTCGATGTCGATGATCCCGCCGTGCGTTACCGGCTCCACGATCACGGCCGCGCCTGCGTCGCCGAACGTGTAGCCGGCGAACCCGCGCCACAGCTGCTCGGCGTCGCTGGGTTCCCAGCGGATGGCCCTGGTCGGGGTCTCGCCGGTCACGACAAGCGCACGGCTCGCTCGCCCGGCGATCAGCAGCGCGCGGGCGATGTCGATGCCGTTGATGAAGCTGTTGCAGGCGTTTGTCACGTCGAGCGCGTGCGCCTGGGAGCCGAGCTCGGCCTGCACGATGTGGGCGGTGGCCGGCTCGGCGATGTCGCGGGTCGCCGAAGCGTAGATCAGCAGGTCGATGTCGGCCGCGTCAAGCCCGGCGGCGTCGAGCGCCCGCCTGGCCGCGCCGATGGCGAGCGTGGACGAGTACTGACCTTCGGCCGCGACGTGCCTGGCGACGATGCCGGTGATCTGGGTGAACATGCCCTCGGGCAGGTCCAGGCCGGACCCGTGGGCGACGACCTTCTCCATGTCGTCGGAGCTGAGGATCTGGGCAGGAAGGAACTCGCTCGCCGCCGTGATCCCGATGCGGGTGGAGCGCGCTGTCCGGTGCTGCGGTGTCATGCCCCGATCATGCGAGCGGGCCTGGTCACGCCGACTGAGTAGGAAAGCTCAACTCGGCGCGCTGTGCTACTCGGGTTCGCCCCGCCCGTAAGCCGCGCGGTACCCGCAGCCGCACCTCGGTCCCCGTGCCTGGGGCGCTGCTGATGTCGGCGGAACCGCCCAGGTCGCGGATCCGGCCGCGGATCGCCTGACTGACGCCAAGCCTGCCCTCCGCCGCCGCCTCGGCGAGCCGCCTGGCCGACACGCCGGGCCCGTCGTCCCTGATCGTGACGCTGACGGCGGCGCCCTCGTCGTCCACGAGCACCCACGCCCGCGCCGACTCGCCGCAGTGCCGCCGCACATTGTCGATCGCCTCCCGCACCGCGGCCGTCATCTCGCTTGCCGTTCGCTCGGGAAGGAGAACGGGCTCCGCTGGAGTGATCACGAAGACCTTGGCCGATGTCAGCGCCGCGAGCTGTGAGCTCAGGTCAAGCTCGCCGGCCGGCGGCGCGAGGTGGCCGTCCGCGGTGACCAGCGCCCGCAAGGCCGCCTCCTGCTCGCCTGCGAGCCGTCCGATCTCGGCAGCGGCACCGCCGGCCTCGGCGCCCCGTCGCTGCACCATCGCGAGCACCTGGAGCACAGAATCGTGGATGCTGCGGGCCAGTCGCTCTCGCTCCCGGCTCGCCGCCTCGATCTCGGCTGCCCGCTGGATCGCCTGCTCGACGCTGGTGGTCAGCCTCGTGACGTAGCCGACCAGCATGGCGGCCATCAGCATGATCACCGGCCCATCCAGGTCGGTGCTCGGCACGGCGCGGGTCAGCGGGTGCCGCAACGCGATCGTGCAGGCGCTGATCACCACGGCCGCGATCGCCCCGGCCCTGGCGCCGCCGACGACGGCCCAGGCCAGGGTGGGCCCGGCCAGCCACGTGGCGGTGATCGGCATGGCGCCGAGGTCGATCGCGTGCTGACTTTGGACGAGCGCGGTGCTGAGCACGGCGGCCGCCGTCACGAGCAGGTCTGCCGCCAGCAGTGCTGACCCGGGCCGCCGATGGCCCGGATCCCCCCGGAAGGGCCAGGTCCGCCAGGCCGGCCTGGAGTAGGCGATCGCGCTGATGACCGTCCAGGCGAACATCGCGGCGAGCACGACCCAGGCCCAGGCCCAGTGCGTGTAGTTCGCGCGCCGGACGACGAGCAGGATCACCGCGTACCCGACCGAGGCGAACCGGAAGGCGGCGATCGACCGCCACAGCGGGGCTTGCAGGCTGACCGCGGGCTCGCCCGCCAGCACGCGAGATACCGTCGCAGGGCGTCCCCTGGCTCCGATACGCCAGCCAGTCAGCACTGGTCCTTCGTTCCGGCCGGGCCAGCGGTACCCGGTATCAGATACGCAGGTCCCGCTAGGTAATGGGCAGCGCACCATAGAGTAGCCCAGCCGGTGTGCAATCGCCGCGCCACCGGGTGGGTAGGGAGTCAGGGGACGGGGGTGGCTGCGGGGGAGCTGATACGTCCGTTAGTTCCGGGCTGGCCCGTTAGCTCGAGTAGGGGGCAGCGCGATGACAGGGTCTTATCTGGCTCCCATCTTGATCCCGATCGGCGCGGCAATTCCACTAGCCTTCTGGATCGTCATGGTCTTTTATGCGGACTCGCACCCTTCGCATGGTGAGGGGGCGAGCCGGCTGGATTCCGGCGAATACGACACCGGCTTGCAAGGCAACTACCTGACCAAGCCAGAACTTCGAGTGCCGCCGCAAGAGCGCAGGCGGCTGGACGAGGCCGCGGCCGCCGCTGGCAGCGCTGGCGCCAAAGCCGCCGGCGGGGTGCCCGGGCAGCGTCAAGCCGAGCGGCAGCGCGAACCGGCGCAACAACAGGCAGAGCGGCGCTAAGGCCGGTCGGGTCGTCAGCTTTCCCTGAGCAGGTCTCGTATGAGCTTGATGCTGGCATTGGGCGTCACAGCCGCGACGCACAAGCGCTCCATCACCATGAGATAGCTGTCCACGACCTCGGGCTTGTCCAGGTACAACGCGCTGGTGAGCTGCTCGAGGTACACCACGTCTGGCAGGTCGTAGTCGGCGAAGCGCAGGATACTGAACGGCCCGCCGGCCGCGGCGTGGCCACCGGCGTCAAACGGGATGACCTGAATGGTCACGCTTGACCGCTGGGCCACGTCAAGCAGGTGCTTCAGCTGCGCGCGCATCACGGCCCGGCCACCGACGGGCCGCCGTAGCGCGGCCTCGTCGAGCACCACCCAGATGTTCGGTGAGTTTGGCCTGGTCAGAACCACCTGACGGGCTAGCCGCAGGCCCACCCACCGGTCCAGTTCCCGCTCTGAGGCCGCCGGGTGGCCGAGCTGGGTGACGGCGCGAGTGTAGTCTCCGGTCTGCAGCAAGCCGGGCACGAACTGCACCTGATAGGAGCGGATCTGGGCGGCTGCCTCTTCGAGCCCGACGTAGTCCTCGAACCAGTGCGGCAGGATGTCTGAGTAGTCGTGCCACCAGCCAGGCGCGTTGGCCCGCGCGGCGAGGGCACGCAGGGCCTCGCGCTCCTGCTCATCCGTGACGCCGTAGAAGATGAGCAGGTCAACGACGTCGCGGTCCTTGAATCCGACCCGGCCAGTCTCAAGGCGGCTGATCTTGGAGTGCGAGGCACGGATCACGGCCCCCGCTTCCTCCAGTGAGATCCGCTTCGCCTCCCGAAGGCGCCGTAGCTGGGCACCCAGCAGGATGCGGAGCACGGTCGGACCGCCGCTGCCAGGCGGCTGCGTAAGGCTTCGGACCGGGCTGCGGTCATGCCCGGTTGTCGTGGTCATGCGTCCTCCCCAAAACGCTGGCTAATGGCCCGCCCAGAGGAGTGTCCCATGACGAGCCATCAATGTGCTATAAGTTGGGTCGAGTTCGGCCGAGCGAGTCGGGATCCGGTCGCGGAAAGCGCCCGGAGGACGCCCTTTGTCAGGGTTCGGTGCGCGGCTGGCCAGTGCCTGGCGGGAGTCCGGCCAGGCACTGGGCTGATTGCACAGCTAGCCGAGCTCGGCGTTCCTGGCGCCCTGGATGAACGCTGCCCAGTCCGAACGCGTGAAGACCAGCGCGGGACCGTCCGGATCCCGCGAGTCGCGAACCGCTACGTTCCCCGTTGGCAGCTCGGCGATCTCGACGCAGTCGCCGCTTGGGTTGCTGTGACGGCTCTTGCGCCAGTTCGCTGGCAGCAGTGAGGCTTGGATACCTGAGACCTGCAGGCCCGCGGCCTCGCCATCGAGCCCTTGGACCGCTGAAGACCGGACATCGTTTGCTGCGTGCGCCATCTTTGGTCGACTTCCCTTCGCTTCCCGCCGTTGACGCCCCCAGGTGGTTGAGGCGGCGGTGAGGCAAAGCTACCTCATTGTGCCGATGCACTTGCAAGTGCACATCGTTAATGGCATCGTATCGGATGAGTCGGTTCGAACAGGCCGACCGTCGTCGAACCGAACGCTGACTCAGGACTAGGGACACAGGTGACATTCGCGCAGACCTGGGACTTGAGCCACCAGCCGGCCGGCCTGTTGCCACCCGATGCCTCCTCGCCTCGATCGGATCCGCCTCGATCGGATCCGCCTCGATCGGATTTGCCCCGGTCGGACGGCGCGCACGCGGACGCGCAGTGGCAGCCGGACATCGCTCAGGCAGAGGCGGAGTTCCCGGTCGGCCGGCACTGCCGGGTCATGTTGCGGCCCGTGCTCGAGTCGGCGAAGCTCGCGCGCGATTTCACCAGGGCGACCCTGCGGGACTGGCAGCTAGACGCGCTCGGCTACGAGGCGGTCATCATCGCGTCGGAGCTAGTCACCAACGCCGTCAGGCACGGCGTCGGCCTCGCTACCGCTAGCGCCGAGCGCGCGGGTGTCGAACTGGCCTGGCAGCGCCACGCCTGCCGGCTGGTCTGCGTGGTCACGGACCCGAGCGCGAAGCCGCCGGTGCTGGCCGCGCCGTGCCCTGAGGCCGAGTCCGGCCGAGGACTACAGGTCGTGCAGGCGCTGGCAGCCGCCTGGGGCTGGATGATGCTAAGCGCCCAGGAGAAGGCGGTCTGGGCCGCCTTGCTGCTTCCGGCCGGCAGCTTAGCCAGCAGGCCAGGCGCCTAGCCATCAGGCTTGGCGCGGAACTGCGACGGCCGCCCGGATCACGCACGCTCGCCGTGACCAACCGGCCGCCGGCCGTTCCCCCTGCTGTCTGGTAGCGACCGATCCGGCAGTATCGTCTGCGCATCGTCGGTTTTCTTGATAGGGGAGGCAAAGGTGACCGATGTGCCGTCCGAGGATTCGCCGCCACGGGCAAGCAAGCAAGGCCTGAGCCCGGGGACGCGCGTCGCTGGCTACCTCATCGAGGAGCGGCTCGGCGTTGGCGGGATGGCGATGGTGTACCGCGCAGTCGACCAGCGGCTCGGCCGCCGGGTCGCGCTCAAGATCCTGTCTCCCGAGCTAGCCGGGGACGAGGCGTTCAGGCTGCGGTTCATCAGGGAATCACGCGCCGCCGCGGCGGTGGACGACCCGCATATCATCCCGGTGTTCGAGGCGGGCGACGCTGAAGGCGTGCTGTTCATCGCCATGCGGCTGGTGCCAGGCGGCGACGTCCACTCGCTGGTGCGGGCGAGCGGGCCGCTGCCACCAGGGCGGGCGGCGCTCATCTTGTCCCAGGTGGCGTCCGCGCTCGACGCGGCGCACCGGCACGGCCTGGTGCACAGGGACGTCAAGCCCGCCAACATGCTGATGGACGTCAGCGGTGGCCGCGACCGGCCCGATCACATCTACCTGTCGGACTTCGGGCTCAGCAAGGGCGCCATGTCGGCCTCCGCGCTGACCGCCACCGGGATGTTCATCGGAACCCTGGACTACATCGCGCCCGAGCAGCTATCTGGCCAGGCCACCGTGAGCGGCCAGACGGATCAGTACGCCCTGGCCTGCTCGGCCTTCGAGCTGCTTTCAGGTGCGCCGCCGTTCGCGCGCGAGGCCGCCATGCAGATGATGTGGGCCCACATCTCCGAGCAGCCGCCTTCGCTCGCCGCTCGCCGCCCCGATCTGCCCGCGCGCGTGGACGACGTCATCAACCGCGCGCTGGCGAAGTCTCCGGCGGACCGCTACGGCACCTGCCGCGAGTTCACCGACGCGCTTCGCGCGGCCATCGGGCTCGCGCCGTACGAGTCGGGCGGCGATCCCGTCCCGCCGGCCGATCACGTGCCGACCGAGGCGGCGATCTTGCCTGACCCGGCGGGCTTGCCTGACCCGGCGGGCCAGCCGTGGCCCCATGCCGCGGCGCAAGCACATCCGGCGGCGGCCGCTCCCCATGCGGCGGTCGCTCCCCATGCGGCGGCCACCCCGCCCCCGGTTGTCGGCAGCCCGCCGACATACCCCGCGACGGCAGGATGGAACGCGGCCCCTCCGCCTCGGCGCCGCTCACGCAGGCCGGTGCTGATCATCGCCGGGGCCGGCATCGTGGTGGCGGCGATCGCGATAGCGGCCATCGCCATCTTGCCAGGCAAGTCCGGCGCCGGGGCGCCGGCCGCCGGTCGTACCCAGCAGGTCGGCAAGACGACCAGCCAGGCCCCGACCCAGCCAGGCACTGGGTCGCCGTCCCCCGGCCAGTCGCAGAGCTCGCCGCCAGGCGGGGGCACGAGCACCAGCACCAGCACGTTCACGTTCTTGACGAGCCTTGATCCGAGCTACGGCAAGGAGGTGAACGGACTCGCGTTCAGCAAAGGCGGCACCCTGGCGACCGCGAGCAGCACCGGCATGGTCCACGAGTGGGACCCATCCGCAGGAACCGAACTGCCCGGGCTGACGACCATTGGCGCGCGCAAGGTCAACGCGCTCGCGTTCTCGCCTGACGGCGGGACGCTGGCCGCCGGTGACTCAGCGGGCCACGTCTACCTGTGGAATACGTCCAGCGGGCAGCTGGTCGATGTGCTCGTCGATCCCAGTGCATCGCCGATCTATGCGGTGGCCTTCAGCCCGGACGGGACCATCCTGGCGGCCGGCGACGCCGCAGGCACGACGTACTTGTGGAACGTCGTCACGCAAAAGCCAGTCGCCACGCAAAAGCCACTAGCCGCGCTGCGCGATCCCGACTCCAACGCCGCCTACAAGGGCGTCAACACGCTGGCCTTCAGCCCCGACGGGACGATGCTGGCGGCGGGCGACTACACCGGCACGACCTACCTGTGGCAGGTCGCCGCGCCGAGGACCATCATCAGGCACTTCACCGTGCCGTCGGTCCAGAACAACGCCGTGACCGGGGTGGCGTTCAATCATGACGGCTCCGTGCTCGCGACCGGGTCGTACGACGGCTCGACGTACCTGTGGGACGTCGCGACAGGGAGCCCGATCGTCACGCTGCCCGACACGGCCACGGGCGGCCACGTGGAGGCGCTCGCGTTCAGCCCGGACGGACGCACCCTGGTGACCGCCGATCGCAACGGAAACGCCTACGTCTGGCAGCTCAGCACGGACAGCCAGGTGCAGGTGCTGCCCACCAGCGGCGGTGCCGGGGGAGTGTGGGCGGTCGGGTTCAGCCCGAATGGCTCGCTACTCGCGATCGCCGACCTCAAGGGTCCGACCTACGTGTGGAAGGCCGGCTGACCGGTCCTCCCGCTCGCGCCCTGGCTCGCTCGCGTCGGCCGGTTCAGCCCTGCTGGAAGTCTGGCGTCGTCCAGATCTTCTCGCGCAGGTACTGCCTGACCTTCGCGATGTACTGCTCGGCCGGCTGGGTGCGCCACCGGCCGGCGTACCAGCGCCCGACGCAGGCCCACATGTTGCCCTTCTGGTACGTCCCGACGTGCGGCACCGTGTTCAGCCATACCTCGTAGCCGTCGTAGCAGGCCCGCCAGATCCCGTACGCGGTGTCCGCGCTCATCGCGGTCGACTTCGCGATGCCCGGCCAGGCCGACTTCTCGTACAGGTAGCCGGTCTGCAAGATCCCCCAGGTCTGCGGGCACGTGCCGGTACGGTACCCGGGCGGGCAATCGCTGGGGTTGGACTCCGAGCCGCTCGTGGTGGTCTGGTTCCACCAGCTTTCCACCGCCGCCTGCGCGAACACGACGTCCTGGTCGATGCCCCACTTGCAGGCCGCCCACCGCAGGATCATCTGCGTCGTCCCTGTGTAGTCCCCGGTGATCCGCGGCGCGATCTGCTTATTCGCCGCCGGAAGGTCGCCGGAGAAGAACGTGCGGCTGACATGCTGGCCGGTCGTGAGGTTGTAAGTCCGGTTCATCTTCTTGTTCTCGGGGAGCGGCCGGGCGTTCACCCACCTGGCGCACTGCGACCCGGACGGCAGCTTCGCGCCCGGGGGCAGGGTGTGAAAGTAAGCCGGGGCCGGGCTCGCCGCGACCCTGGCCCGTGCGGGGGCGGGGCCTGGCAGTGGCGCGGCCGCAGCCGCGATCGGTGTCAGCAGCACGATCGCGGCGGACGTAGCCACCGCGGCCTGGCGAATCCCACGTGATACCCACATTGGTCGCATGACTGGCATGAGTACTGTGGGTTACGATCCGGTGTCAACCGGAACGCGACTATTGCCAGGTCAGTCACCCTCGTGGGTTCGGAGTCCGCCATCGGCCGTTAGCCGCCGGGCGCGACCGAAGACCAGTCGGCGAAGCCGGACGGGTCGTGGCGGCCCATGCTCGCGTGCTCGAGCATGCCCCAGCCTTCTTCACCGTCCATCCTGGCCCGCGCGACATGGTCGACCACGCCGAACGGGATCCGCCCGGCCACGGCCGGGTCGGTGAGGTCGTACACGGCGGAACCGCTCCAGTCCTGGCCCATCCACCGGCCGTGCGACCAGTCCGGATCACCGGAGTAGCCGGCCCCAACGTGCAGCGGAAGGGCAAGTCCCGTTTCAATTTCTACGCAGACGCGCTCCCCGGTGCGGTCCGCGAGGGTGATCACGGCGGCCTGGGGGTGCCGCGTTCCTGGCTGGTAGCTGATCTCGGCGCGCGGCCAGCCGAGCTGCTCGACGCGCCCGTCGGGGAAGACCCGCTTGGCGTTGTTCAGCGTCCTCGTGCCGTCGGGGTCCTCCTGGATGATCACGATCAGCGCGCTTGACTCGAACCGCAGCGGGGCGTACAGCCACCAGAACCCGCCGAGGGGCTCGGCCGCCGGCCGACCGGGCGGCTCGGGCTCGCCCACCGGCCTGATCCCCCAGGACCGGTCCCGCGCTCCAGGCCAGCGGTCATCGTTCAGCGTGAGTTCCTTGCCGCCCGCCATCAGGCGCCCGGTCCAGCCGCCGAGCTGGCAGAACCTGGATGCGTCCAGGATCGGGCGGTGGCCGGCCAGCAGCAGGTGCGGTTCTTCCTGCACGGCAGGGAACGCGGCGGTCCAGCGCAAGTCGAAGTCCAGGCTGCCGTCCGGTGACCGGCAGGTCAGCCGTAGCAGCCGCAACGGCTCGATGACCTCGATCCGGTAGCCGCCGACCCGCTGGTCAAGGCTGCGCTCGGCCAGCGCGTCGGAGAACCTGACGCTCCAGATCCGGTCGCCGACCCTGGCGGCCGCGTAGGCGTCGATCACGCCCAGGTTCGGGTACACGCCGAGCCCGGTGACCATGAAGACCTCGCCTGCCTTGTCGATGAGGTTGAAGTAGCACCGGTCGTAGAAGTTGCGGTCGCTGGTCGCGACCCGGCTGATCGGCAGCGGCGCCTGGTGGATCGGGTACTCATCGAGCGTGGTCGGGTGTGGCGGCACGGGTCATTCCCATCGGTAGCGGCCGGCCAGCAGCTCATTCAGGCCGGCCCGGTGCATCACGTACTCGTCGGGATCGTCTGGCACCTGATCCTCGCCAAAGTAGATCATCCGGCGCTTGATCCTGGCCATGATGATCGCGTGCCTTAGCGCCGCGTACACCAGGTAGAAATCCAGGTCGCGGGCGCGGTAACCGGTGAGCTCGGCGTAGCTGGCCTCGACCTCGGAGCGGCGCAGGAGGTCGGGCAGCCCGGCGGCGCCGAGGAACTCGGCGATGTCCTGGAAGAACCTGTGCATGAACAGGAGCCACCCGACATCGAGCTCGCGAGGGCCGAGCGCGGCCATCTCCCAGTCCAGGACGGCCACCGGCTCGAAGTCGCGGTAGATCACGTTGCCGATCCTGGCGTCGCCCCAGGAGAGCACGTCCGGGCCCGGGTCGGCCGGCCAGTGCTCTTCCAGCCAGGCCAGGGTCCGCTCGATGACCGGGATGCGCAGCCCGTCACCGGCCAGCGCCCAGCGGTAGTACCGATGCTGGCGGTCTACGTGCCAGCGCAGCGCGCTGACGCCGGGCGGCGGGCACAGCGAGGGGAACGCGCTGCGCGGATCTGGGATCGAGTGCAGCTCGGCCAGGATCTTGACGGTGGCACGCTGGAGCCTGGCGCGATCTTGAGGGGCCGCTTCGAGCAGCCAGCCGGTGAACACGTACGGGGGGTTGTCCAGCGGGACCTGGCCGTCGACCTGGTCCATCAGGAAGAACGCGGTGCCTAGCGGCCCGCCGTCTGGCGCGTTCCAGCGCAGCCTGGGCAGCGGGACGTCGCACCGCGCCGCCACCTGCTCGATCACCGCGTACTGGCCTGGCAGGTCGTAGCTCGGGAAGACGGGCACCGCGCTCGGCTCCGGCGCCATCCTGGCGACAAGCGAGGCGTGCTGCCTCGAGCCCTGCGTCGTCCAGTCCGCATCGAAGAGCACCGACGTGCTTGACAGCCCACCGAACTCGGGCATCCGCACGTGCGTGAGCGTCGGCGGGTCCGCCGTGCCGAGCTGGCCGGCCAGCCAGGTCGCCAGACCCGCCGCCAGCGCATCGAGGCTGCGCTCGCTGACGGTCATCTTCAGCTTCTCGTCCGGCGACCGGTCCGTGGTCACCGCTGAACGCTAGCTACTTGTCCGGCCACCGGTCAACGGCTGTGCTTTCCCGCCGGGACGGCTAAGCTGGTGATTTGGCGCGGACAGGCGTTACTGTTATAATATCGTAATAGGATGCGACGACCGTTTAGGTTACGCGTATTTGTAATTCGCGGAGGTTCCTATGTCTCGCAAAGAAAGTGTCGACCGCGCGCTGGGGCGCGCGCGCCGGGCCAAGGCGCGTCTGGCGCCAGCCGCCGCGAAGGCCAAGCCGCTCGCGGAGAAGGCGGGAGAAGCTACGGCACGCCGGGTGCGCAGGACCCGTGCCTGGGCGGCGCCGCAGGTCAAGCGGGCCGGCGAGGTGCTTCAGGACAACGTCGCGCCCAAGGTTTCCGCCATGATGTCGTCGGCCGCCGAGCGGATAGATCCGGACACGCCACCGCGTGGTCACGGGTCCGGCCCGACGGGCACCGCCCGGTTCAGGGGTGCGGCGAAGGCGGTGGCGAACAGGCTGCGCGGTGGCGCGCGACCGGCGGCCACCGGGCCGGCGAATGGCACGGTGCCTGCGGATGGCACGGTGCCGGCAGATGGCGCGGATGAGGCAGCCGCGACTGACGCGGGCGCGCCATCGGCGGGCGAGCCTAGCTGACGCCATCCGCCCGCTCAGGCGAGCGCCTGGATGTGGTGCCAGCAGGGTGGACGTGTGGCGGCGAAAATCCTTCGTTATGGGTATGGCTTTGGCCGCGCAAGCGGCACAATCATCCCATGACGCTCCAGCGAAGGACGAGCGGCGCGAGCGGGCCGGGCGGCGCGGGTCGGCGCTATAAGAGGGCGCCAAGGCGAGCAGGGCTGCTCTGCGCGACCCTGGTCTTTGCCCTGGCCGCCTGCTCGGGAGGAGGCACGACCTCCTCGGCGCCGCATACCCGGCCGACCTCGTCGGCGCAGCCGGCCACCGGGCCGGCCGCCCAGGCGGCGGTGAAGGCCATGTGGCAGCGATTCTTCAACGGCGCGGTGCCGGTCCCAAGCCGCCTTCAGCTGCTCCAGGACGGCTCAGCCTTTGCGTCATTCGTCCGGTCCCAGTCCAAGACTTCCATCGGCAGCCTGATCCTGGCGGCGACGGCGGCGGTGAGTGCGGTGACGCTGAAACCGCCTGCGCAGGCTACCGTGATCTTCACAGTCCTGCTCGGTGGCAAGCCACTGGAGAAGAACCTGCATGGCACCGCCGTGTATATCGCCGGACACTGGAAGGTAGCTGTGACTTCTTTTTGCACTCTGCTTCGCCTGGCTTACGGTAAGTCGAGCCACGTGATCCCTGCCGCGTGCGGGAGCTAGCCCGATGACTGGCGCGCTGGCCGCGCCCGCCGAGATGTCGGGTGTCGGCTGGCGGCGACGCCCGGTGGCGCTCGGCGCGCTGTGCACGCTGCTGTTCCTGACGTTCCTCGACAACACCATCGTCGCCGTCGCGCTCGCCAGCATCCGGGACAGCCTTGGCGCGGGGGTGTTCGCGCTGCAGTGGGTGATCGGCGCCTACGCCATGACGTTCGCGGCGCTGATGCTCGGCTTCGGCATGCTCGGCGATGAGTTCGGCCGCAAGAAGGTCATGCTGGGCGGCGCCGCCATTTACTGCGTCGGTGCCGCGCTGTCGGCCCTGGCGCCCAGCATCGCGGTCTTGATCGCCGGCCGCGCCGTGATGGGGTTCGGCGCCGCGGCGAGCGAGCCTGGAACGCTGTCCATGGTCAGGCAGCTTTACACCGAGGAGCGCAGCAGGAACCGGGCGCTCGGGGTCTGGGCCGCCGTCTCTGGCTTCTCGCTCGCGCTCGGCCCGGTGCTCGGCGGCACGCTGGTTGGCTTGTGGAGCTGGCGCGGCATCTTCTGGTTCGACGTCACGTTCGGCCTCGCCGCGATGCTGGTCTGCGCCATCGTGTTGCCTGAAAGCGCGGACCCGCGAGCGGGCCGGGTGGACAAGACGGGCACGGCGCTCGGCGCGATCGCGCTCGCGTCGATGGTCTTCGCGATCATCAACGGGGAGAACGCGGGCTTTTTCGCGCCAGGGATACTCGCGCTGTACGGCGTCAGCGCCGCAGCCGGGGTCGCGTTCCTGCTCTGGGAGCGCCGGACCGCGCACCCGCTGCTCGACCTGAGGTTCTTCCGCGTTCCGCGGTTCACGACGCCGAACCTGGTCGCGTTCTGCTGCTACTTCGCGACCTTCGCGATATTCATATTCAGCGCGCTCTACCTTGTCGTGGTCGCCGGGTACTCCGGGTATGAGATCGCGGCCGTGTTCTTGCCGATGACCGTGATAACGATCGCCGCCTCGCTGGTCGCTGGCCGGCTGACGAGCGTCGTGGGGGTGCGCTGGTCGCTCGTCGGCGGGTGCGTGCTCTTCGCCGTGGGGCTGGTGGCGACCAACGCCTCGCTCGGCCCGCACGCCAGCTACCTGGCGCTCGCCGCCTCACTCGGGCTCGCCGGGGCCGGCCTTGGCGCGTGCGTCGTGCCCGTCACCTCCTCGGTGCTCGAGGCCGTGCCAGGTGAGCGGTCGGGCATGGCGGCGTCCGCGACGAACACGAGCAGGGAGTTCGGCGCCGTGGTCGGCGTGGTCGTGCTCGGCGCGCTGGTCAACGCTCAGCTCAAGTCGGGCCTGATCGTGAAGATGATGCAGTTGCACGAGCCGGCCGCGCTCCAGTCGTTCATCATCTCCTCCCTGGAGAGCGGTGGCGGGGCGGCGGTGCTCGCCGGGACCGGCGGCGGCAGCTCGTCCAGCCAGGGCGGGCTGATCGGGGTCTTGTTCAGGGCTGGCTACGCCGCGTTCGCGGTCGCCTTGCACAAGGCGCTGTTCCTGTCCGCGGCGCTGCTCGTGTTGGCCGCGCTGCTCGCCTTGTTCACGCTGCGGCGCAGGGGCGAGGAGCCCGCCGCCGCGGTGGTCCCCGCCACGACGGACGCCGGCTGACCGGCCGGGCTAGGGTGAGCGCGCGCTGACTGTTCCGGCGGTGCCGCCCTCGGCTGGCGTGGGCGGGCGGGCTGGGCTGGGTGAGCGCGAGCTGATTCGTTCGGCCGATCCTGTCCTTGGCTGGCGTGGGCTGGTGGGGCTGGGCTGGGTGAGCGCGCTGATTGTCCGGCCGGTTCGGCTCGCGGGCTGGGCTGGGTGCGCGCGCTGGTTGTTCGGCCGGTTCGGCTGGCGGGCTGGGCTGGGTGAGCGCGCTGGTTGTTCGGCCGGTTCGGCTGGCGGGCTGGGCTGGGTGAGCGCGCTGGTTGTTCGGCC
>JASIBM010000603.1 GCA_030045175.1 Streptosporangiaceae bacterium
TCGCGATGGCCGCGATGAAGGCAAGCGTCGGGATGACGAACAGGCGGGCGGACTCAGCCACGCCCCACAGGTTCGCCGCCGTGATCAGCGCGAGCACGATCAGGCAGAGCGGCACCGTCGCGCCGTATAGCCTGGGGAACGCCGAGGTCAGGGCCTCGACTCCGGCGCTGACGCCAACCGCCGCGTTCAGCACGTAGTCGACGATCGGCGAGGCGGCTGCGATCAGGCTGGGCATCTTGCCGAGGTGGGTCCTCGCGACGGCGTAGGCGCCGCCGCCGCCGGGAAAGGCCGCGATGACCTGGCGGTAGGAGAACACGAGCACGGCAAGCAAGATCACGATCGCCGCGGTGACCGGCAGCGTGTAGGCAAGGCCGGCGGTGCCCGCGGCGACAAGCACGACCACGATCGCCTCGGGGCCGTAGGCGACCGACGAGAGCGCGTCGAGCGACAGCGCCGCGAGGCCAGACAGCGTGGTAAGCCGGTGGCGCTCCTCTTCGTCCGCCTCTGGCGTGGGCGCAACCTCAGCGGCCTCGTTCGTGGTCACAAGTGCAATGAAAACACGTAAGCGAGCCGGAGTTGCGCGGTGGCGAGCCAGAACACAGGCCGAGCCGGGTCACCTAGGCGCAGCGTGGAGCCCTTACTGTCGCTGGAGCAGCAGCAAGGACACCACGTTGTCGGGAGGGAGAGGCTGGCTCGGGCGACCGGAGACGCTGTTAGGCGGTCAGGGCGCAGACTCGCCTGATCACCTCGGCGGGGCCGAGCACGCGGGCGACGCTGGCCAGGTCGGGGCTCCTGGTCGAGCCGGTCAGGGCGACCCTGATGAGCTGCGAGGCTTCCCTGATCGACCCCGGGTAGGCGTCGGGGGCCTGCTTGTACTCCTTGGCGCTGGCGGCGAAGCCGTGCTTGGTCGCCAGTTCCCTGATCTGGCCGAACCACTCGCCCGGATCGGCCAGGTCCTGGTAGCCGTCCACGAAGTCGGACGCGAACGCCCGGACAAGCTCCGCTGGCAGGTTGCCTAGCTGCGGGTCGCCCGGACGCACCAGCGTGAAGAGCGGGGCGAAGAAGAAGCCGTACGCGGTGCGGAAGTCTGACCACTTGCGCAGGTCCTTGCGCGGGTTCGCGACCCCGTCTCGCTCCACGGCCAGCGCGGCCAGGGCCAGGTCAGGCTCGGCGTCGAGCACGGCGGCGACCTGCGGGTCGTGGCCGGCGGCCCAGGTCCGCAGCGCGGCCAGGATCTGCTCGCCCGTCATCGTCGCGATGTAGTCGGCGCTGATGTCCTCCAGCTTCACCTGATCGATCAGCGGGCCCGCGCCGCCCAGGTCGGTGAGCTTGATCGGAGCCGCGAGCGCCTCGGGGAGCGGCAGTTCCGCCAGCGACCCGTTGGCAAGCCCGCGCAGGTAGTACAGCACCGCGCTGGCCGGGTAGCCGGCGTCGATGTAGAAGTCGACGCTCGCCTCCGGGTCCTTCCGCTTGGACAGCTTGCGCTTGCCGCCTGGTATCGGCTTCATCAGCAGGGCGATGTGGGCGTAGCCAGGCGGCTCGAACCCGAGCGCAGCGAAGAGCTGCAAGTGCATCGGGACCGAAGGGAGCCACTCCTCGCCCCTGATCACGAGGTTGACCCGCATCAGGTGATCATCGACCGCGTGGGCGAAGTGATAGGTGGGCAACCTTTCCGATGAATTGCCGGACTTGAGCAGCACGACGTCGTTGTAATTGTCGTCGGCCTCCAGGGCGCCGCGGATGGCGTCGGTGAACTCGACCCGCCGGCCGGGCACCCCGGGCGAGCGGAACCTGACGACATACGGCGCGCCTTCGGCGAGCTTCGCGCGCACCTGCTCGTCCGTCGCGTCCCGCCAGATCGCCCAGCGGCCGTAGTAGCCGGTCGGCACGTGGGCGTTCTCCTGCGCGCGACGGCTGCGCGCGAGCTCGTCGACGGTGGCAAAGCACAGGTAGGCCTTGCCCTCGCGCAGCAGCTCGCGGGCAAAGCTCTGGTAGATGGCCGCGCGGCGGGACTGCCGGTAAGGGCCGTAGTCGCCGCGGCCTTCTTCCTCGTCGGGGGCCAGGCCGAAGTAGCGGAACGCGCTCGCGAACTGCTCGATCGCACCCTCCACCTCGCGGGCCTGGTCGGTGTCCTCGATCCTGACCAGGTACCTGCCGCCAGAGCGGTGGGCGACGTCCTGGTCGACCATGGCGGTGTAGATGCCGCCGATGTGGACGAACCCGGTGGGCGACGGGCCAAGCCGGGTGACCTTCGCGCCAGCTGGTAGCTCGCGGGGTGGGTAATGCCGCTCCCAGTGCTCGGGTTCCGGCAGGTCGGGCGCGAACAGCGGGTCGGCAAGGATCATAGTCATAAGCTATCGGCCTACATCGGCCGTCCGTGCGCGTGCTTGGCTGTAGGCGCGCGACCTCGCGACACGCCGTCGTCGCAGGGTAGTGGCGGTCGGCGCGGCTGGGCGGGCCATCATTAGTGACTGATGAGACTGCTGCACACGTCGGACTGGCACCTGGGCCGCACCTTGTACGGCGAGGACCTGCTCGCGCACCAGGCCGCGTTCCTCGACTGGCTGCTCGAGCAGGCGGTGCGGCACGAGGTGGCCGCGGTGCTGGTGGCCGGGGACATCTACGACAGGGCGGTGCCGCCCCCCGACGCGGTGGCCGTGCTCGATCACGCCCTGCGTGGCTTCGCCGACGCCGGGATCGCGATGGTCATCACGAGCGGCAACCACGATTCGGCGGTCAGGCTCGGCTTCGGCGGGCGGCTGAGCGAGCTGGCCGGCATCCACCTGCGCACCAGCGTCGCCGATATCGCCAGGCCCGTCGTGCTGGGCGGCGCCGACGGTGAGGTAGCCGTCTACGGCATCCCGTACCTGCTGCCAGACGCGGTCATGGCCGAGCTCGGCGCGGAGCGCTCGCATGCCTCGGTGCTCGCCGCGGCGACGTCGCTGATTCGCGCCGACGCCTGCGAACGCGGCATCGCGCGTACGGTCGTGGTCGCGCACGCGTTCGTCACCGGGGGACTGTCATCGGCTTCGGAACGGGACATCCGCGTCGGTGGAATCGGCGACGTGCCTGCGTCGGTGTTCGCGGGGCTCAGCTACGTCGCGCTCGGGCACCTGCACGGCCAGCAGACGATCACGACAGGAGTGGGCCTGCGGGCCGGCACGATTAGGTATTCGGGGTCGCCGCTGGCGTTCTCGTTTTCTGAGTGGCGGCAGGCCAAGTCGGTGACGCTGGTCGAGATCGACGAGGCGGGTCTTGTCACCACGACGAAGCTGCCCACGCCCGTGCCGCGGCGGCTGCGCGAGGTGCGCGGCAGGCTCGATGACTTGCTCGCCAGGGCCGGGACCGACCTGGCCGGACTGGCTGATGCCTGGGTCAGGGTGGTGCTTACCGACACGGCGCGGCCGGTCGCGCCGATGGAGCGGCTGCGGGAGAAGTGGCCGCACACGCTCGTGCTCGACTTCGCGCCGCAGGACGCGCCGGCCGAAGGAACGGCTGACCTGCGCCGCATGGCGCAGACCACCGACCCGGTCGAGATCTGCGGGATGTTCGTGAAGTTCACCAGCGGCGGGCCGCCAGACAACGAGCAGCAGGCCGTGCTCGCCGACGTGGTCGGAGCCGCGCTGCATGGCGACCTGCCGGCCGCGCCGGCCGAGCCGTCGTTCGCCGAGCCCGTGCTGGCCGACTCCGTGTCCGCTGAGCCTGTGCTGGCTGAGCCTGTGCTGGCCGAGCCTGTGCTGGCTGACCGGGCGCTCGCTGAGTCCGTGTTCGCCATGATCGACGCGGCTGCCTGATGCGGCTGCACTTGCTGGAGCTACAGGCGTTCGGGCCATTCGCGACGCGGCAGCGGATCGACTTCGACCGGCTCTGCGGCAGCGGTCTCTTTTTGCTCGAGGGCCCGACCGGCGCAGGGAAGACAACCGTGCTCGACGCCATCACGTTCGCACTCTACGGCGGGCTCGCCGGGACGGAATCCGGGGAGGATCGGCTGCACTCCGACTTCGCGGACCCGGACCTAGAGCCGTCCGTGACGCTTGAATTCTCCGTGCGCGGGGTCCGCTACCAGGTGAGCAGGGTTCCCGCGCATCAGCGTCGCAAGCGGCGCGGCGACGGGTACACGGTCATCCCGATGCGGGTCCACCTGCGGCGAGCCGAGCCTGGCTCGCGGGGGGATTCCGGGGTGTCGTCCCCCCGGGGTGAGCACAGTCGGGGGGATTGCGGGGTGTCGTCCCCCCGGGGTGAGCACAGTCGGGGGGATTGCGGGGGGTCGTCCCCCCGGAACCAGCACCGGTGGGTCACGTTGTCCGCGAACAAGGCCGAGGTCGGCGACCTGATCACCACCGCCGTCGGCCTCAACCGGGCACAGTTCAGCCAGGTGATGCTGCTGCCGCAGGGCGAGTTCGCGCGATTCCTGCGCTGCGACGACGACGCCAGGCGAGCCGTCCTCACCAAGCTGTTCGGTGCCCAGCTCTACGACGCCATCACCGCGGAGCTCGACTCGCGCAGGTCGGCGGCCGTTCGCGCGCGCCAGCAGGCGCAGGCCGAGGTTGCCAGCGCGGTGTCGGCGGCGGCCGAGGCCGCCGGGCTCGACGCCGACGCACGCGGCGAGCTGCTCGGCCTGCCTGCCGCCGACCGTGGCGTTCGGTTCAAGCAGGTCAGCGACGAGCTCGCGGCGCTGGTCGGCCTGGCAGGCGAGGCGCTTGAGCTTGCGACCGGCCAGGCGCAAGCGGCCCTGGCGGCCGAGCGGTCGGCCACCAGGCAGGCCGGCTTGATCACGCGGCTGACGGACGCGCTCGCGCGGTTGGCCGAGCACGAGGCCGGCCGGCCCGCCCGCGATGAAGCAGCGGGTTTGCTCGATGCGGCTCGCCGCGCCGAGCCGGTCTGGCCGCTGCTCGGCGTGCTCGATGAGGCGCAGGCGGCCGCTGACGCCGCCCGGCGCGTGCTACGCGGCATGCAGACCAGCTCGGACGCGCCCTCTGCTGATAACAGCAAGATATGGCCGGTGCCGTCGAGTGCAGGCCGGGCCGGCCAGTCGGGTGCGGGCCGGGCCGAGCCGTCGGGTATAGGCCGGGCCGGCCAGTCGGGTGCGGGGCGGGCCGGCCAGTCGGGTGCGGGGCGGGCCGCAGGACCGGTCACGTCGCCCCTTGCTGATAACAGCAAGGGGCGGGCGCTGCCCGCGTTCACGAGCGATGACGCCGAGTTCGTCAGGAACGCAAGCCGGAACGCGACCGTCCGAGCCCAGGCCAGCCATAATCGGGCGATCGAGCTGGCAGGCCTTGTTGATAATGAATCGGCATTGCCATCCCTGGTGATGGCGGCTGGAGA
>JASIBM010000604.1 GCA_030045175.1 Streptosporangiaceae bacterium
CGTGGCGCCGCTGGCCGGCGCGGCGGGCGGGGCGGTGGTGGTGAACCGCATCGTGACGGGGTTGACCTGCCTGACCTGGCCGGCGGCGACGGTCACGACGGAAGCATGCTCGGGCCATGAGGCGCCGCCTGACCACTGATCGACGTACCTGCCGCCCGCCGCGCACGCGCTGAAGTGCAGCGTGTACCCGCCGGGGCGCAGGGTCGGCAGCGTGTACCTGCCGTCGGCCTGGGTGATGGTCCCGGCAGTGCCCGCGGGTCCGGTGGCCACGACGCAGACGCCGGTGAGCGGCCGGCCCGTGGCGCCGTCGACGACGCCGGTGATCACGCCTTGGTTTGCCTGGCTGGCAGCCAGGCGGGCTGCCTGTGCGGTTCGGGCCGAGCGGGTTCGGGCCGGGATCGTGCTTGCCCGTGCGGTGGTGGTCCTGATGGTGCTGGCCAGCGCCGTGCGGGCCTGCGCTGGCCCCGAGGGGAACCCGCTGACGAGGGCCATGCCCGCGACGGCGGCTGTGCTCACGAGCGTGACGGCGATCGACCTGCGCTGCATGGGACCACCATTTCTGCCGTTTCCAGTTGTCATATCTGACGTCTGCTGTGTGCATTAGGTTGCACGGCTAGGGCGGGTTTTCTCCCCAAGGTGCGACGCGCGTTCGCGCTCCTGCGGGGCCGTGGCCGGTCAGGGGATTCGCGGGTGGTGCGCGGTGATCTGGCCGCGGCCGACGGGGTGCCGGCGAGGTGCGCGGTGGTGCTGGTCGTGATCGGTCAGGCGGACCGGCGGATCATGAGGGCGTCGGCGGCGACGGCGCCATGCGGGCCGCAAATGACGGGGTTGACGTCTATCGCGTCGAAGTGCTCGCCGAGCTCGCTGGCGAGCTCGGCGAGGCCGACGATCGCCGTGGTGATGGCGCCGAGGTCGGCGGGATGCTGGCCGCGCACTCCGGCCAGCAACGTCGCTACCTTCAGGCCGTCGAGCAGGTCGGCGGCCTGCTCGCGGGTGAGCGGCGGCAGCGCCACCGCGCGGTCGGCGATCAGCTCGACCAGGGTTCCGCCTGCGCCGACGACGATCAGCGGGCCGAGGTCCTGATCGCGAACCATGCCGAGCGCCAGCTCGGTGCCCGCCGGGATGGCCTGGCAGACCAGGGCCGCCGGGCCGAGCCTGGCGGCGATGTCCTCGTACGCCGCGGTCAGGCTGGCGGCGTCACCGATGCCAAGCACGACACCGTGCACGTCGGACTTGTGCGTGATGCCAGGCTGGTCGGTCTTGAGTACGATCGGGTACCCGATCCGCGCGGCCGCGGCCAGAGCCTCGCCCGCGCTGGTGACCCGCTCGGTCCTGGCCACCGCGAGGCCGTACTCGCGCAGCAACTCAAGCTGGGCGGCGCCGGTCTCGTCGCACCCGGCCAGGAGCTCGACCGCGCGGGCACGGCGGGGATGCGCGGCGTTCGGGTGGCCGGGGGAGCCTGGGGCGTGGCGGGGATGCGCGGCGTTCGGGTGGCCGGCGGCACGGTGTAGCTGATCGAGCAGGTGCCGCAGCGCCAGCAGTCCTGATCGCATGCCCTCAAGCACGGCAATGCCCGCGCGGCGCAGCCGCGCGGCGGTGTCGTGATCGATCGCGCTCGGCACGTTGCTGATGACGGCGAGCGGCTTGTCCGTCCGCCCGGCCACATCGAGCACGGCGAGCGGGTAGGAATCATTGCCGTCGAGCTCGGTGACGAGGTCGACGGCGAGCGCGACAGCATCGACCGCCTCGTCCGCGGCGAGCGCCGCCATCGACTCGGCGAAGAGCTCGCGGGTGCTCGCGCCGGTTCCCCACACGTCGAGCGGGTTGGCTGGCACCAGACCCGGGTCGAGCAATCCGGCGAGCCGGGCCCTGGTCGCGTCGCTGATCTGCGCGAACGGGACGCCAAGCTGGTCAGCGAGGTCGGTGGCGTGGGCGCGTTCCAGCCCTGAGTCGTGCACGGTCGCGATGCCGCGCACCGGACCGCTGACGCCGCGCACCGGACCGCTGACGCCGCGAGGCGGCCCGGTGGTGCCGCGAGGCGAGCCGGTGGTGCCGCGAAGCGGGCGAATCTGGTCAGATCGGCTAGCGCCTTCGGCGTACGCGCCGACAACGTGGGGCCCTTGCTGCTGCTCCAACGACAGCGATGGCTCCACGTTGTGGTGAGGAGTCCGCGCGTCGCGACGGCTGCGCCCGGTTCGGAGCGCGAAGAGTTCGAGCGTGTCGCACATTTCCGCCAAGTCGGTCACTCGATGGATGCCGTAAGCGCGGGTCAGTGCTTCCCAGCCTCCGTCCGATCCGGCCAGCGCGCCCGAGTGGGCGGCGACCATGGCCCGGCCGCCTGCCGACTGGCCGGCGGTGAGCAGGACGACGGGGATGTCGCGCGCAGCGGCGAGCGCTAGCACGGACCTGAGTTCGTCGGGCTTGCGCATCGCCTCGAGCACGAGCCCGAGCACCCTGGTTTCCGGCTGGTCGAGCGCGTACGACAGGTAGGCAGGAGCGGCGGTGACCAGCTCCTGGCCGGAGGAGACTGCGAGGGTGAAGCCGAAGGCCCGGCGGGACCGCAGCATCGCGGAGAACACCGATCCTGAGTGAGTCACCAG
>JASIBM010000605.1 GCA_030045175.1 Streptosporangiaceae bacterium
CGGACCCGGAAGGGCAGGCTGAACCGCTTGACGAAGCTCAGGCAGGTGGTCACGTCGGCTGGGCTGGCGCAGTAAGCCACGCCCGCCGGGCGCAGCCCGTCGAATCTCGGGTCATAGAGCTGGTGATCGAGCGGGTAGGTACTTTCGCCTGGCAGGCTCAGCTTGTGCGTGGACAGCTGCTTGCGCAGGGCCGCCCAGTCGGAGTTGGTCGGCTCCGACTTCGGCCTGAGTTGCCAGCCGCCCTGATCGGGCCTGCTCAAACCGAGCCCGGCCGACGCGCGGTCGCTCAGCGCCCAGCCAGTCGGCGTCCGGCCAGGCAGTGTCCGCCTCGGCAGTGTCCGTCTCGGCAGTGTCCGCCTGGTTGGAGCGCGGCCGGTCAGCAGGGCGCCGGCCCCGAGCGCCGCGCCAGCAACCAGGAATTCTCGTCGGCCTGACGATGTCGGGCCTGCGAGCGCGTCCGGTTCGGTGGCCGGCTTCGCGGCGGGGTCGGAGTCGGTCGGCATCGTGCTCACCTGCCCCTTCGCGCGTCCCGCCCGCGTGCGCACCAGGCGGGGCGGCCCGCGTGCCGGTCAGGGGCGGGCCGCGTGCTCATAATAGGCAATCACACCACGGGCAGGCTGCCTCGCTCGCTGTTATCCACGCTGCTTGCGCTGTTTTCTCCTTGGTGATTCCCTGCCTCATGCGCCGGACCGGCCCACGCCGTTTCCCTGTAGTCGAGGCTGCGGTGGCGTTGCTCGGCTTGGCGGCGGTAGCGGTCAATCAACTTGGTGATCAGATCGAGCGCTTCCGCCTCGAGGTGCACAGGGCGGCGCTGGGCGTCCCGGCTGCGGCTGACCAGTCCGGCGTCTTCGAGCACCCGAAGGTGCTTGGAGATGGCCTGGACGGTCACCTGATACGGCTCGGCTAGCTCGCAGACCGTGGCGTCGCCGACGGCGAGCCTGGCGACCATGTCCCGCCGGGTGGGATCGGCCAGTGCCGAGAAGACCCGGGATAGCGCGTCAGCCGCCACGGCCAGCCTCCGTTTTCAACCGCTTGGTTGAATACGATGGTAATGCGGAGGCAAACTGTATTCAACCATTTGGTTGAGTATAATCGAGCACCGGGCGAGCGGATGTCAACCTGATCTAGATGTCGCCGGAGCAAGCTGGACTGCCGGCGTTATTGGCTACCGCCCAGCCAAGGCGGGGCGCTGCGGTACAGTCAACCGGACCCGGCCGGATCGTCCGGCCCGGCTCGGGCGGTGCCAGGCGACGCCTCGCGAGGAAGGCTGGGATGGTGGGAGCGAGGGGGCAGATGAAGGCACTGGTCAAGGCTCGGAGCGAGCCTGGACTGTGGATGCAAGACGTCCCGGTTCCAGGCATAGGCCCCGACGACGTGCTCATCCAGGTGCTGTGCACCGGGGTTTGCGGCACCGATGTGCATATCTTCGAATGGGATCGCTGGGCACGGGCCAACGTGCCGGTCCCGCTGGTGATCGGCCATGAGTTCGTGGGCGAGGTCGTGGAGGTCGGCGCCGACGTGCCCGACCTTGCCCTCGGCGACCTGGTCAGCGGTGAGGGCCACCTGGTCTGCGGCCGGTGCCGCAACTGCGTCGCCGGGCGGCGCGTCCAGTGCGCGCGAACGAAGGGCATCGGCGTCAACTACCAGGGTGCCTACGCCGAGTACATCGCCTTGCCCGCGGGCAACGTCTGGCGGCATCAGCCCGACGTGGACCACGACGTGGCGTCGATCTTCGACCCATTCGGCAACGCCGTGCACACCGCGCTGACGTTCGACGTGCTCGGCGAGGACGTTCTCATCACTGGAGCCGGGCCGATCGGGATCATGGCGGCGATGATCGCGCAGCACGCGGGCGCGCGTTACGTCGTGATCACCGACGTGTCGGAATACCGGCTTGAGCTGGCCAAGAAGGTCGGCGTCACGGTGGCTGCCGACACCAGGCAGACGTCGCTGTTCAGCATCATGGCCGACCTTGGCATGCGCGAGGGGTTCGACGTCGGCATGGAAATGTCGGGCAAGCCGGCCGCGCTTCGCGAGATGCTGTCGGTGATGACGCACGGCGGTAAGGTCGCCATGCTCGGACTGCCCGCCGAAGAGTTCGCGATCGACTGGGCGCACCTGGTGCTGAACATGATCACGATCAAGGGCATCTACGGCCGGGAGATGTTCGAGACTTGGTACAAGATGTCGGTGCTGACCCAGTCTGGCCTCGATATCAGCCCAGTTATCACCCACAAGTTCGCCGCGGCCGACTTCGCCGAGGCGTTCGCGACAGTCCGGGCCGGTAACTGCGGCAAAGTAGTGCTGGACTGGAGAGCGGGATCGCGTTAGAACGAATCGCAGCAAGGAGCACGGGAGGCGAAGGATGTTTTCCAGCGTCCAGCCGCAGATCGCCAGTGAACTAGGCCAGATCAGCGACGAGGGCCTGTTCAAATCCGAGCGTGTTATCCATGGCCCTCAGCGGGCCAGGATCGAGGTCGCCGACGGCGCCCCGGTGCTCAATTTGTGCGCGAACAACTACCTCGGGCTGGCCGACGACCCGCGGATCATCGCCGCAGCGAAGGAGGCGCTGAACCGGTACGGATACGGGCTGGCCAGCGTCAGGTTCATCTGCGGCACCCAGGATGTGCACAAGCAACTCGAGCGCAAGCTATCTGGCTTCCTCGGCACGCAGGACACGATCTTGTACTCGTCCTGCTTCGACGCCAACGCTGGCCTGTTCGAGACCATGCTCGGCGAGCAGGACGCGGTCATCAGCGACGAGCTCAACCACGCCTCGATCATCGACGGGGTCAGGCTCTGCAAGGCCAGGCGCCTGCGGTACCGGAACAGGGACATGGCCGACCTCGAGGAGCAGCTCAAGTCCTGCGGCGACGCCAGGCGGCGGCTTATCGCGACCGACGGCGTGTTCTCGATGGACGGGTACGTCGCGCCGCTGCGCGACATCTGCGACCTCGCTGACCGCTATGACGCCATGGTCATGGTCGATGATTCGCACGCGGTCGGCTTCGTCGGGCCGACCGGACGCGGGACCCCGGAGCTGCACGGCGTGCAGGACCGGGTCGACATGGTCACCGGCACGCTCGGCAAGGCACTCGGCGGCGCGAGCGGCGGCTACACGAGCGGACGCCAGGAGATCATCGACCTGCTCCGGCAGCGCTCCAGGCCGTACCTCTTCTCGAACTCGGTCGCGCCGGCCGTCGTCGGCGCGTCGCTGAAGGTGCTCGACATCCTCCAAGCTGGCCAGGACCTGCGGGCCGGGCTGCGGGAGAACACCTCGTGGTTCCGTGCCCGGATGACCGAGCTCGGCTTCGAGATCCTGCCAGGAGACCACCCGATCGTGCCCGTGATGATCGGCGACGCGGCGCGAGCGGCGAGGCTGGCTGACCTGATCCTGGC
>JASIBM010000606.1 GCA_030045175.1 Streptosporangiaceae bacterium
GGGAGGCGGTCGCTATCGCGCCGGCGCGGCGTATGCCACGATCTCTACAGCCGCCAGTTCACCGGGCTCTCGCTCAGCGGACCAGCGGGTATGTTACAGCGTGGCCGGTTATCGGCCACGATTACCATCGTGCCAGTCTGCCGCCCAGGTCGGCCGACGGCGTGAGGATGATGGCATGCGGGATGTGCGGGTAGACGGGCTGCGCAAGGCGTTCGGCGCGCATGCCGTGCTGACCGGGGTGGACCTGCAGGTGCCTGCCGGGTCGTTCACCGCGATTCTCGGCCGGTCGGGGAGCGGCAAGACAACGCTGCTGCGGCTGCTTGCCGGGTTTGAGCGGGCGGACGCCGGCGCCGTCCGCATCGGCGGCCAGGTGGTAGACGGTGCTGGCCGGTACGTGAAGCCGGAGCGGCGCAGGATCGGCTACGTGCCGCAGGAGGGGGCGCTGTTCCCGCACCTCACGGTGGCGGCCAACGTGGGCTTCGGGCTGGGCCGGGCGGGCCGCAGGAACGGGCAGGCAGACGTGCTGCTCGCCGCGGTCGGGCTGGCCGACCTTGGCGGGCGGTACCCGCACCAGTTGTCGGGCGGGCAGCAGCAGCGGGTGGCGCTGGCGCGGGCGCTGGCGACCGGTCCTGAGGTGGTGCTGCTTGATGAGCCGTTCGCGTCGCTGGACGCGCACTTGCGATCCAGCATTCGGGCGGACGTGCAGCGGATCTTCCAGCGGACGGGAACGACCGCGATCTTGGTGACGCATGATCAGGATGAGGCGCTGTCGATGGCCGATCAGGTCGCGGTGCTGCGTGACGGCGGGATCGTCCAGCATGCCGCGCCCCCGGACCTTTACGGGCGGCCCGCCGACCCGGCGCTGGCAGCGTTCGTGGGCGATGCCAACCTGCTGGAGGGCCAACTGCGGGCCGGCGGTGCGGTCGACACGATCCTGGGTCGGCTGCCGCTAGACCCGGCTGCCGCTGCGGCGCTAGCCGGGCCAGCAGATAGCGAGGTTCCGGACGCGACCGAGCCGGTGACCGTGCTGATCCGCCCGGAGCAGCTGGAGATCACGCCTGTTCCGGACGGCGGGCGGGCGGCGGCGAGCTGCCTGGCTGGTCGTGTCGTCGCCTTCGAGTACTACGGACATGACGCGGTCGTGCGAATCCAGCCCGATACCGGGCCTGCCAGCCCGCTGCTGGTGGCCCGGACGACAGGCGGGGCTCGACTGGGGCCGGGCGCCCAGGTCGCGGTGACCGTGCGCGGCACCGTGCTGGCCTGGCCGCGCGCCAGGCAGCCAGCGGCGGCTGCCGGGCCGTAACGATCGCGGCTGGTTCCCCTGCTGCCGTTGCTGCCGGTCCGCTACAGCCTGCTCGTGAGCCCGCTACGGATGCCCGGCAGAGCGTAACAAGTCGGCAAAGCGGCTTTGCTGGGCTGGTCAGGCATCTAAGGTTAGCCTTACCTTAGTTAGGTGAGCCTATGCTAATCAAGGAGGTCCCTGATGGGCTGTCTGCCGTCCCGGCGTTCACCCGCGTTGCTGCTTGCAGCACCGGCCGTCACGCTCGCGCTCGCTGCTGCGGTGGCGGGTTCCCTGGCCGCGTACGGCTCGTCGTCCGCGGCGGCTACCTCGTTGACGGCCCTATACGGGACCGCGATGCAGCGGCAGTGCACCGCGGTCGCGGACGTGCTGTCCGACGGGCCCGACCCTGCGGCCGACCCTGTCGGTTACGCGCAGGCGCAGATCCTGCCGCTGCGCCAGCTGACGATTACCGACCATAAACTAGCCCGCGTGGTCACCGAGTTGGCCAGCGCCTACCAGGCCTATGCCACTTCAACGGGCGCGGCGAGCACCTCCGCCGCGCTGCAGGCCGCCAGGGCCGAAGCCGCTGTCAACGCGATCTGCCCAGGAGCAGCCAGCCGATGAATACCGCCGCCACAACTACCCGCCGCGCCGCGCGGCCGGCCGCTGCTCTTGCCGTTATCGCCGTTGCCGTTGGCCTGCTGGCCGGGTGCGGCAACGCGGCCGGCTCGGCCGTCAAAGGGGAGATCACGCTCTACAGCGGTCAGCATGAGCAGACCACCCAGTCGCTGGTGACCGCGTTCGAACAGAAGACCGGCATCGAGGTCAACGTCCGCTACAACGACGAGGACAGCTTCGCCGACGAGATCCTCGCCGAGAGAGCGCACCCGCTGGCCGACGTGTTCTACACCGAGAACTCCCCGGTGCTTGAGTACCTGCAGGGACTGGGCATGCTCGCCCCCGTCGACGCGTCAACGCTGGCCCACACCCCGGCCAAGTACAACTCACCGCAAGGCGACTGGGTCGGCGTGTCAGCGCGGGTGAGCGTGCTGATCTACAACCCGAGCCTGATCAGCAAGGCCCAGCTGCCCACGTCGGTGTTGCAGCTCGCCGACGCGCGGTACCGGGGGAAGCTGGCATTTGCCGCCGGGGAGACCGACTTCCAGCCGATCGTCACGTCGGTGGCCCGCACCTACGGGCAGGCGAAGGCGTACCAGTGGCTCGAGGGGATCAAGGCCAACGCGGGACAGCACATTTATCCAGACAACGAGACCATCACCGACGAGGTCAACCGCGGCGCGGTCGCGTTCGGCGTGATCAACCAGTACTACTGGTACCGGCTGCGGGCGGAGATCGGCGCCAGCAACGTGCACTCGCGGATCACCTACTTCGCGGCCCGCGACCCCGGCTACGTGCTCGACGTATCCGGCGCCGCCATCTTGAAGTCGTCGAAGAACAACGCGGATGCGCAGAAGTTCCTGGCGTTCCTCGTCTCGAAGCAGGGTCAGGAGATCATCGCCCACTCGACCAGCTTCGAGTACCCCCTGGATGACGGCGTGCGGACCGCCGCGCCCGAGACACCGTTCAGCCAGTTGCGGCCCAACCCTGTCACCATCGCTGAACTCGGCGACGGATCGCTGGCGATCGCGCTGCTGCGCAAGGCCGGACTGCTGTGACCCCAGCGGCCGGGACCGGGGAGCACACCGCCCGCGCCGACGCTGTCGATCCCGCCCCGGCCAGCGCGGCCACGGCAATCCGGGGGCCACTTTGGCGGGCACGAGCCAGGTGGCATCGCCGTCCGGCCGGGCTGGTAGCCGCCGGCGTGCTGGTCGCGACCGCGCTGGTCATGCCGCTGGTCTTCCTGCTCGCGGAGGCGCGCGGTGCCGGGGTCGGCAATGTGGTGGCGCTGATCGCCCAGCCGCTCACCGGTCAGCTGCTGTGGAACACCGTGCGGCTGACAGTCACGGTCACCGTCTTGTGCGCGGTCATCGGCACTGGTGCCGCGTGGCTGACCGAGCGGACCAGCCTGCCCGGCCGGCGGGTCTGGGCGGTGCTGATCGTCGTTCCGCTGGCCATCCCTGACTTCGTGGTCAGCTTCGGCTGGGCGTCGCTGTCCACCGCGATCGCCGGATACCGCGGCGCAGTGCTGGTCATGACCCTGTCGGTCTACCCGCTTGTGTACCTGCCGGTCGCCGCCAGCCTGCGCAACGCTGACCCCGGCCAGGAAGAAGTCGCACGCAGCCTCGGCGCCGGCCGGCTCCGCACCTTCTGGCGCATCACCGTCGGCCAGGCCAGGGTGGCCATCCTCGGCGGCTGCCTGCTCGTCACCCTGGTCCTGCTCGCCGAGTACGGCGCGTTCGAGATCCTCGGCTACCAGACCTTCACCACCGAGATCTTCACCGAGGCCTCCCAGCTGTTCGACATCCCCGCTACCTGCGCGCTGTCCCTCGTGCTCGTCGCGCTCGGGCTGGCCGTCCTGGCCGGCGAGAGGCTAATACGCGGCCGCGGCCGCATTAGCCGCATCGGCCCCCAGGCCCAGCGAGTCACACCCAGGCACCGGCTCGGCGCCTGGACCGTCCCCGCGCTGGCCGGCCTTGGCCTGCTGGTCATGCTCGCGCTCGGCGTCCCCACCGGATTGGCCATCTACTGGTGGGTGACCGGCACCAGCTCCCCCTTCACGGGCACCTCCCTGCTCTCCGCGGCCGGCTACACCTTCACCTACAGCGCCAGCGCCGCCGCGCTGTCCACTGTCATGGCCGTGCCGGTCGCCGTGCTCGCCATCCGGCATCGCGGCCCGCTCACCCGTATCCTCGAGCGTGGCAGCTACCTAGTGCTGGCCATGCCCGGCCTGGTCATCGCGCTGTCCCTGGCGTACTTCAGCGAGACCTACGCCGGCGGTTTCTGGTATCAGCAGGCCCCGCTGCTCATCCTCACCTACGCGATCATGTTCTTCCCGCTCGCCCTCACCGGCGTCCGCGTCTCCCTTGCGCAGGCCCCGCCCGAGCTCGGGGACATTGCCCGCTCCCTCGGCCAAGCGCCGCTGGCCGTCTTCTGGCGAGTCACCCGGCCCCTGGTCACCCCTGGCCTGGCCGCCTCGTTCTGCCTGGTGTTCCTGTCCGCGGTCACCGAGCTCACCGCCACGCTGATACTCGTGCCCACCGGCGTGCAGACCCTTGCTACCCAGTTCTGGAACTACGAGACCAACCTCGCCTACGGCCAGGCCGCGCCCTTCGCCCTCGCCATGATCGCTATCGCCGCCGTCCCCAGCTACGTCCTCGGCCGCTACTTCGACCGCCTCCCCGCCCGTGCGCGGGGCACCGTAGCCGCGGTGCCCGCCGAGACGGCGACGGTTACCGTGACGACAAGTTAAGAACGGCTATGTCACCTCGCAGGGCGCAATCGGTTCGGGCTCGCGGGCCGACTCGGCCCGCTGCTCTGGCGTCGCGCTCACCTGGTCTTGCTCGGCGGTCAGCCGACGGCCGAGGCGCAAGCCGATGCCGACCGTCGCCAGGCAGCCCGCGCACAGCAGCCCGATCCATAGCCCGGCCAGCCCCGCGCCGATCATGCCTGTCGAGATAGCCGGGGAGACCACGAAGGCCAGCGAGTAGACCCCGGCTGACAGGGCATTGGCCCGGCCCCTGACGTGGTCGTCGGCAAGGCTATTGACCAGCGGGGAGATCGTCGGCGCCATGAATGTCTCGCCGAGCCCGAACAGCGCGGCGAACCCCAGGATGCAGGTGATCCGCACGGCGTGCGGCAGGCCGAGCCCGGCGAGCCCGAATATCGCCCAGGACACCGCCCAGATCAGCCCGATCATCGCCAGCGCCCGGCTTCGGCGCAGGGCCCGGACCAGGCGCAGCACGAATAGCTGGGCCACAACTATCAGCGCGGTGTTGACGGTCAGCGATAGCGCCACAACGCTCACCGGCGCGCGCGCCTCAACAGTGGCGAAGGCCGGCAGCCCGGCGTCCAGCGCGGCGTACCCGGTGAATGCCAGGACGAGCGTCGCGATCACCACCGCCCGCAACGGCCGGTTGGCCAGCACATCGCGGTAGCCGACCTTCGCGGCTTGTGGCGAGCGCGGCAGCCTGATGTCCGGCAGGCTGGTCAGCACTGCGGTGAAAAGCAGGCAGCACACGGCGTTGCCGAGGAACATCACCTGGAACGAGGCCGGGTGGTGCACCGATGCCACCGCGGCACCGATCCCGCTACCGATGCCAATACCGGCGTTGAGGACAGTGAAATTCACCGCGAACGCCCGTTGCTGCGCACCGCTTAGCGGGCTAAGCCCGGCCAGCAGGGCATTGAGCGCCGGGAATCTCGGAGCCATGGACCCGCCGAAGATGACCATGACCGGGATCGCCGTCAGCACGCTGTGCGTCCAGGCCAGGCCGGCCGCCCCGGCCGCCTGGCCAATCAGGGTGCCCGCTAGCACTCTGCGCGCGCCGATCCGGTCCATGAGGGCGCCCGAGAACGGGACGGCGACCAGGCCGACCGCGGCCTGCATCGCCAGCAATGCGCCGACGATCGGCAGCCGGATGCCACGCACCTCATGCAGGTAGATCAGGGTCAGCGGCAAGATCATGCCGGTGCCGAGCGACGCCACCGCGTTGCCCGCGATCACGATCCTCGCAGGATGCGGTATCCGGGTCGTCACCACGTCCTACAGCCTCGTTGCTCACCCCGCCCGAAGTCGAACGGTTTACTGCGACGGCGGTCGCCGGGGTTCGGCGGCTGGCCCCAGCTTGTCGCGACTGGGTGGCGGCGGCCGCTCAGCCACAGGTGATCGGGCTCCAGCGCGCAACGACGACCGCCGCTGCAGCCTCGACGCAACCCGGCTGGAAATTCACGAACGGCTCGTCGCAGGGCTATCTTGTTGAAAGCTTGCGGGGCTGGACGAGCTGGGCTGCTTTCTTCTCCGAGAGTGCCCGGGTTGTGTGACACGCAGGTTCCCGGGCCAGCCCGTTTGCGATGTGTGCCCGGGCGAGGCCGTTGCCGGCCGTGGCCACCGGGGACGAACTTGCGGGGTTGCGGACCAGGAACTGGTCCCCTGAGTCGAAGGTAAGGAGAATGCCGTCTGCTGTCGTTTCCCCTTTCACCGTTGACAGCGTGTGGTGGAGGTTCTCGCCGGCGGCAACCAGGCACTGGCCCCACTGCGACATGGTGACGATGACCGCCTTGATTGCCGGGTTGCCGGTGTTAGCCATCGCGCCATGGGTCGTGCACGACGCGACGGCGCAAGCCAGCGCCAGTGCCAGTAGCGGGCCGCCGCGCCGTGCCGCCGGGTTCATTCGCATGCTGTTGTCCTCACGTCCTGATCGCTAGCTACGCCTTGCGCCTCATCGGCTAGCGTGGCGGCGTGTCGGCGTTCTCGATCTGACTGATCAGCCGCTTGAGCTGCCTGATCTCCTCGGCCAGGGC
>JASIBM010000081.1 GCA_030045175.1 Streptosporangiaceae bacterium
CGGGTGATCAGGGGCATCGTGCGCCGCCAGGATGCTGAGCTGATCATCATCGACACGCCAGGACTGCATCGGCCGAGAACGCTGCTCGGCGAACGGCTGGACAGCCTGGTGCGCTCGACGCTCAGCGAGGTGGACGTGATCGGATTTTGCCTGCCGGCGGACGAGCGGATAGGACCTGGGGACAAGTACCTGGCGACCGAGCTGTCCGGGCACGTGGGCACGCCCGTGGTGGCGATCGTCACTAAGGCCGACCGGGCAACGAAGGAGCAGGTGGCCGCGCAGCTTGCCGCGGTGGCCGAGCTGGGTGACTGGGCCGACATCGTGCCGGTGTCCGCGGTCACCGGGTTCCAGCTCGACGTGCTTGCCGACGTGCTGATCGGGCACCTGCCGGCCGGGCGCCCGTTGTATCCGGGTGGTGAGCTCACCGACGAGCCCGAGCAGCAACTGGTCGCCGAGCTGATCAGGGAGGCGATCTTGGAAGGCGTGCGGGACGAGCTCCCGCACTCCATCGCCGTCGTGGTGGATGAGATGGCACCCAGGCAAGGACGCGATGACCTGATCGACGTGCGCGCCGTGATGTACGTGGAGCGGCCGAGCCAGAAGGCGATCGTGATCGGCGCGAAGGGTGCTCGCCTCAAGGAGGTCGGCTCCCAGGCCAGGCGGCAGATCGAGGGACTGCTTGGCAGCCGGGTCTACCTGGACCTGCGGATCAAGGTCGCCAAGGACTGGCAGCGAGATCCCAGGCAGCTGCGCAGGCTGGGCTTTTACGACTGAGCCTGCCCGGCGGGCCGGTGGTACGTGCCGGGGACGACCCCGGAACCCCGCAAAGCCGCAGGTCAGATCGTCATGGAAACTAGAAAATACTCGTCTGGGTAGAAATTTCAAAACTTTCCCTAAACTTCCCAAAACCCAGCGCCGCGGGTCCGCCGGCCGTGTGATGATCAGGTCCTGGCGTGCGGTCAGACCGGCCGGTCGGACGCCCCGGACAGGCGGGCTGGAGGCATGCGATGCTGATCGCCGGTACGACGGTCATCTACAAGGTGGTGGGCGAGATGGTCGTCCACTGTGAGCGCTGCGGCGGGGACAGGCCGTTCACGCGGCGGTCTGGCCGCCGCTGGCTACGCGCGCTCGGCATACCGGTCTACCCGCTGGCCGCCACGGGTGAGCACCTGCGGTGCACGATCTGCCTGACCTGCTACCGGGTGGACTTGCTTGTGGTTCCGACCGCCGGCCAGATGCAAGCGGCGTTGCTTGGCGGAACCAAGGCGGCCGTGCTCGAGGTGCTTGACGCAGGCGATCCCGCCAGCCTGGCCGCGCGCAGGCGGGCCATCGGCTTGGTCCGCGCCGCGGGGGACCCCGAGTACGGCAAGGCTGACCTGGCCGCTGACCTGGCCGGACCGGGCCACGCGCCCGGTGGCGGCGCCGAGGCTGGCGACGGGTCAGGCCTGCCGGAGGCCGATCGCGTGCCTTACCTGGAACGGGCGGTGGGGGGCCTGGCCTTCCAGCTAGAGCCGCACGCACGGGAGTGGTTCTTGTCCGACGTCGTCCAGGTGGGGCTCGCCGACGGGCCGCTCAGCGCGAGGGAGCGCGAAGCGATCGGCGCCATCGCCAGCTACCTGGGCATGAGCCAGTCCCGCGCCGAGGACGTGATCGTGCTGGCCGAGGAGGCGGCCCAGGCAGGTTAGGGCGCCCTCGCGCCGAGCCTGGCGACCCGGGAGGCTCGCCCGGTATTGTCGGTGTCCGGCCGGGCATGCGCAGGACCCGGGGCAGGCGGGAGGCGACGCGATGTTGCTGATATTCGGCGTGCGGGTTTACTACCGCACGATCGGCCAGGGCACCTTCTACTGTCAGCGGTGTGGCGGTGACAGGCAGTACCGGCTCCGCTCTGGCTGGCGGTTCATCCACCTGTTCTTCATCCCCCTTATCCCGCTTGGCAAGGTAGGCGAGTACGTGCAGTGCACGACCTGCCGCGGCAAGTACCGGACCGAGGTGCTCGACTTGCCGACGATGGAGCAGATGCAGGCGGCGCACCCGGCCGGCCTGCGGGCAGCCGCGGTCACGATGCTCCAGGCGGGGGACAGCGGGAGCCAGGCCGCCAGGCGGCGAGCGATCGAGGCGATCTCCGGGGCCGGCCTGGCCGGCTATGACGAGGCGGCGCTTGACGCGGACCTCGCCAGCGCGAGCGCCGGCGAGGATCTCGTGACGCCGCTGAACGTGCTGGCGCGACAGCTCGCCGAGCCTGCCAGGGAATGGTTCCTCGCTGAGATCGTCAGGATCGGGCTGGCCGACGGGACGCTGTCCGATCCCGAGCGGCAGGCCGTGCGGGAGATCGCCGCGCAGCTCGGCATGACGCCAGCCCAGACGGTCGGCGTGATCACGATGACGGAGGAGGGGGCTTCGGCCGGCTAGCCGTAGCGGCGCTGCCCGTGCGGGAGAATGGTCTTCGTGAGCCTCTACCGTGACGACGGGATCGTGCTGCGCACTCACAAGCTGGGCGAGGCGGACCGCATCGTCACCGTGCTCGCGCGCAAGTCTGGCCGGATCAGGGCGGTGGCGAAGGGGGTTCGCAAGACCAGGTCGCGGTTTGGCGCGCGCCTTGAGCCGTTCACCCACGTGGACCTGCTGCTGCATGCGGGGCGGACGCTGGACGTGATCACCCAGGCAGAAACCCTGCGAAGCTACGGCGACTTCCTGGCGAGCGACTACCCGAGGTACACCACGGGTACCGTGATGCTCGAGACGGCCGAGCGGTTCACGGCCGTGGAGAAGGAGCCGGCCCTGCGCCAGTTCCTGCTGCTTGTCGGCGGGCTGCGCGCGCTCACCGATGGCGAGCACGACCCGAGGCTGGTGCTCGACGCGTTCTTGCTGCGCTCGCTCGCGGTCGCCGGGTACGCGCCAGCGCTGGACGAGTGCGCGATCTGCGGCACCAGGACGCCTGGCGCGGACGCGGCCGGCCCGGACGCCGCCAGCCCGGACGCCGACGGCGAGGCGCCTGACCTCGTGGCCACGGCGCGCCGCAGGCCGGCGCGGCGCGTGTTCGGGATCGCGGCCGGGGGCCTGGTCTGCAAGTCCTGCCACGCCACCGGCGCGGCGACGGCGTCGGTGGCCACGATTGACCTGATGAGTGCGCTGCTTCGGGGCGACTGGGGGCTGGCCGACGCGACCGAGCGGCGGTACCAGGTAGAGTGCAGCGGCCTGGTCGCCGCCTACGTGCAGTGGCACCTGGAGCACTCGATCCGCTCACTGCGACACGTGGAGCACGCGTGAGGGTCGTGCCGGAGGCGCGCAAATGAGTACCGTGCCGGTCCGGCCTCCCGATCCGCATCCGAGCGGCGCCAGGCCGCCAGCGATCCCGCACGAGCTCGTGCCCAGGCACGTGGCGCTGGTGATGGACGGCAACGGCCGGTGGGCGAAGCAGCGCGGGCTGCCGCGCACCGAAGGCCACAAGGCCGGCGAGTACTCGCTGTTCGATGTGATCATGGGAGCGATCGAACTCGGCATCCCGTACCTGTCGGCCTACGCCTTCTCCACGGAGAACTGGCGGCGCTCGCCCGACGAGGTCCGGTTCCTGATGGGCTTCAACCGCGACGTGATCAGAAGGCGCCGCGACCAGCTCAACGAGATGGGCGTGCGGGTCCGCTGGGCAGGCCGGCGCCCGAGGCTGTGGCGCAGCGTGATCTCGGAGCTTGCGGACGCCGAGCGGATGACCCGTCAGAACTCGGTGCTCACGCTCCAGTTCTGCGTGAATTACGGCGGCCGCGCCGAGATCGCCGACGCGGCAGCGGCGATCGCCGCCGACGTGGCCGCTGGGCGCCTGCGGGCCGACAAGATCGACGAGAAGGTGTTCGCCCGCTACCTCGACGAGCCTGGCATACCCGACGTCGACCTGTTCGTGCGCTCGTCCGGCGAGCAGCGCGTGTCCAACTTCCTGATCTGGCAGTCGGCCTACGCGGAACTGGTCTTCCTGGACACCTTGTTCCCCGACTTCGACCGCCGGCACCTGTGGCAGGCGTGCGAGATCTACGCCAGCCGCGACCGGCGCTACGGCGGCGCCGAGCCGAACCCGCCGTCGTCCTAGGGCCGGCGGAGGCCGCGGGCTTGGTTCGCGTCCTGGCGCTACCGCAGGTCCTATAAGTTCGCACTAAATGTGCCATTGTGTGAGAGTTGCTCAGTTGGTAGCCTCTAGCGAGTTCTGAATTCCCTGTTCGCTCAATGGCTATTTAAGGGGCTGTATGAATAATACGGATATTATCCGTACCAGGCGATTCATTCGAATCGGCGGGCGGCTCGCGGCACTGGCCGCGGCGACCGCCCTGCTGCCGCTGTCCCTGGCCTGGGGCGGAGCGGCAGGCGCGGTGACGACCCAGACCGGGGCCGGCGCGCCGAACGCCGCCCGGTCCGCGTACAAGCCGCCGCCCATCAAGCACGTGTGGGTCATCCAGCTGGAGAACGAGAGCGGCACCGCGACCTTCGGCGACCCGAAGGCCGATCCCTACCTGGCCAAGACCCTGCGGGACAAGGGCGCGCTGCTGAAGGACTACTACTCGATCGGCCACCACAGCCTGGACAACTACATCGCCGAGATCAGCGGGCAGGCCCCCAACCCATCGACGCAGACGGACTGCCCGATATATACGGCGTTCGACGCGACCGGCCCGGCTGTGGCGCCCTACGACCAGCTACCAGGCAACGGCTGCGTGTTCCCCGAGCCGCTGATCACGGTGGGCAACCAGCTCACCAGCGCCGGCCTGACCTGGGCCGCCTACATGCAGGACATGGGCAACAACCCGACCAGGGACAACACGACGGAGACCAGCCAGGGCCCGGCGTGCGGACACCCGCCGGTCGGCTCGCCCGACCCCACCCAGAAGGCCACCAAGACCGACATGTACGCGATGCGGCACGAGGGCTTCATGTACTTCGAGTCCGTGATCGATAACCCGACCGACCCGAACTACTGCCTTCAGCACATCTTGTCGTTCCAGCCGCTGCAGAAGGACCTGTCCAAGATCTCGACCACGCCGAACTTCTCCTGGGTGACGCCGAACCTGTGCAACGACGGCCATGACTCCCCGTGCGCCAACGGCCTCCCGGGCGGCCTGCCGCAGATCGACACGTTCCTGAAGATCTGGGTGCCGCGGATACTTGACTCGCCCGCCTACAAGAAGAACGGCCTGCTCGTCATCACCTTCGACGAAGGCAGCACCAGCCTCACCACGGCATGCTGCGGCGAGACCGCGGGGGCGAGCGACTCGCACCCGAACGTCACCGACCCAGGCCTGACCGGGGCCGGCGGTGGTGAGGTGGGCGCCCTGCTGCTGTCCCCGTTCATCAAGCCAGGCACGACCTCCACGGTGGACTACAACCACTACTCCCTGCTGCGCAGCATCGAGCAGATCTTCGGGCTCTCCTACCTCGGCGACGCGGCGATGCCCCAGGTGAAGTCGTTCGGCAAGGACGTCTACACCCGCCCGTAAGGCAAGCCAGGAACCCCAGCGCGGGGCCCTTGCTGGCGCTGCAGGCCCGGCAAGGGCCCCACGACGGGGTCCAGCCCCGGGCGAGGTGGCGCTAGTGCAGGCCCCGCAGGACGGCAGCGGCGAGTACGACGGCCACGGCGGCGATCCGCAGCAGGCGGCCCTGCGCGGAGAGCCTGGGCCAGGACAGCGCGGCCAGCCAGCCGAGCAAGGCAGCGACGGCGACCAGGGCCGCCGCTCCAGCCCAGCCGCGCACGGCCAGGCCGGCGACGAGCAGGCCGACCGCGAGCAGGGGGATCAGCCAGGCGGGCAGTTGATGTGCCCAGAGCAACGGCGTGGCGCTGCGCTGTTCAAGCGCTTGCCTGGCCGGGGACGCCGCTGGCGTGAGGAGGGTGTCGCCCTTCGGCAGCGGCCTGGGCCTGCGCTGGCCGGGGAGTCCCTGCCGCGCCGGCGGTCGCGGCGCCTGCCTGGCCCCGTTCGAGCTCACCTGTCCGGTCCTTTCCCAGCCGACGGCGTTATCGGGCCGCGCTGGTTATCGGGTTGCGCTGGGTCATGGTAACCGACCACGATAGCGGCACCGAGGCAGACGCCGATCACGGCTAAGCTTGCAGGCACCGCGCTGCGGCCCGCCTGGGAAGGAAATCCCTGGAGCATCGCGGCGCTGCCCGTCCAGGGACGGGGCGTTCGTGATCAGCAGCCGCCAACCCCGCACCGCGCTGGAGTAGACCCGATGGCTCGTCGCAGTGACCGCATGGATACCGTCGTCAGCCTGTGCAAGCGGCGCGGGTTCGTCTACCCGTCCAGTGAGATCTACGGCGGGCTGCGCGCGTCCTGGGATTACGGCCCGCTCGGCGCGGAGCTGAAGGGCAACATCAAGCGCCAGTGGTGGCGCGCCATGATCACGGAACGGGACGACATCGTCGGCCTGGACTCCTGCGTGATCCTGGCTCCCGAGGTGTGGGCGGCCAGCGGCCACATCACCGAGTTCGTCGACCCGCTGACCGAGTGCCAGTCCTGCCACAAGCGGTTCCGCGCCGACCACCTGATCGAGGCGTACCAGGCAAAGCACGGCGGCGCCGAGCCACCGGGCGGCCTCGCCGACGTGGCCTGCCCGAACTGCGGCACCAGGGGCGCCTTCACCGAGCCGCGGATGTTCAACGGGCTGCTGCGAACGTACCTGGGCGCAGTGGAGCGGGAAGGGGAGGCGGGTGGTGAGTCTGGCCTGGCCTACCTGCGCCCGGAGACCGCGCAGGGCATCTTCATCAACTTCAAGAACGTCCAGCAGACCTCGCGCCTGAAGATCCCGTTCGGCATCGGCCAGGTCGGCAAGTCGTTCAGGAACGAGATCACGCCGGGCAACTTCATCTTCCGCACCCGCGAGTTCGAGCAGATGGAGATGGAGTTCTTCGTCAAGCCAGGCACCGACGAGGACTGGCATCAGCGCTGGATCGACGCCAGGCTGGCCTGGTACCGCGACCTCGGCCTGAGCGAGGACAACCTGCGGCTGTACGAGCACCCGAAGGACAAGCTCTCGCACTACTCCAAGCGGACCGTGGACATCGAGTACAGGTACGACTTCCCTGGCGGTGAGTGGGGCGAGCTCGAGGGCATCGCGAACCGCACCGACTTTGACCTGTCCACCCACGCGAAGGCGTCTGGCCAGGACCTTTCCTACCTGGACGCCGACTCGGGCGAGCGATACGTGCCGTACGTGATCGAGCCCGCGGGCGGCGTGGACCGCTCGATGCTCGCGTTCCTGCTCGACGCCTACGCCGAGGACGAGGCGCCGGACGCCAAGGGCAAGCTGGAGAAGCGGACCGTGCTGCGGCTCGACCCCAGGCTGGCCCCGGTGAAGGTTGCCGTGCTGCCGCTGTCACGCAACCCCGAGCTTTCCCCGAAGGCACGCGATGTGGCTGCCGTGGTCCGCAAGCACTGGAACGCCGACTTCGACGACGCGGGCGCGATCGGCCGCAGGTACCGCCGCCAGGACGAGATCGGCACCCCCTACTGTGTCACGGTCGACTTCGACAGCCTGGACGACCAGGCCGTGACCGTGCGCGAGCGCGACTCTATGAAGCAGGACAGGGTCGGCATCGACGCGCTGATCGCCTACCTGGCGGAACGGCTAGCTGGCTGCTAGTCCCGCGACGTACGGCCAGTCGCGCGGGCGGGCGGACCGCCATGATCACGGTGGGTTGACCGGGCTAGCCGACGAGAAGCCACCACGATCATGGTTGCGCGCGGCGGAAGATCTCGGCGGCGCCGTGGTGGAAGCCGCCGGGCAGCCCGGCGGCCTCCATCGTGGCCGCGATCTCCTCCATCTCCGCCACCCAGCGCCAGCCCTTGCTCGCCGCCGACTTGGCCGCCTGGCGATGTCGCTCTGCCAGCGCGGGCTGTGAGCGCTCCCACTCGGCGAGCAGCACGTCCTCGACGCCCTCGGCCTCGGCGAGCGCGCGCACGGCCAGCAGCAACGCCGACGATCCCTTGGTCCATGCCGCGTAGGCCATCTTCACAGACGACGCGCTGTACGGCTCTGGCCCGATCGGACAGGCTCCAAGCGCGGTGCCCTCGAAGAGGGCCGCTACCGCGCCAGCGTGCTCGCCGGACAGGTACAGCCTGGTGCTGCCAGCCACCTCGGGCGGCAGCCCGATGATCCCGCCGTCGACGTAGCTGGCGCCGCCGTCGGCCACCACCGCCGCTATGCGGCGCGCCGTGGCCGGCGAGACGGCATTCGCATCGACGTATATCCCCCCGAACCCTTGCGCCGCGGCGGCGACGTCGAGCGCGGCGCGCGGCGGGCAGATCGACACGATCACGTCCGCCTGGCGCGCGACCTGCGCGATCGTGCCCGCGTCTGTGAGCCCGGCCGCGGCGGCCCTGGCAGCCGTCGCCTCCCCGCGGCCCTGCGATGCCCAGATCACCTCGTACTCGCGCCCGGTCAGGCAGCGCCCGACCGCCGCCCCCATCTCGCCCGGGTGCAGCAGCCCGATCACCCGCACTTCAGCAGCATCCATGGCGTCAGTCTGGCATGCTCCGCGTTCTTCATGATCCCGGACTCTCGTCCGCAAACCACGCTGACAGGGGTCCGGGATCATGGAAGTCGTCCGCCGCCGGTAGGCACGGAAGGGGTGTGCGGCGCGACAGCCAGGCTCGGTAGAGTCATGCCGGAGGGCCGAGAGGCCGTGATCGTTGAAAGCCGCCGGGTGCCCAGGCCGCGCTGGGCCCGCGGCGCCGCGAGGAGAGCGCGCAGTGGGCAAGCTTGTCTATGACTTCACCGAGGGCAACAAGGACATGAAGGACCTGCTCGGCGGCAAGGGGGCCAACCTCGCCGAGATGACCAACCTTGGCCTGCCCGTGCCGCCCGGCTTCATCATCAGCACCGACGCGTGCCGGCACTACCTGGCGTCAGGCGATGTGCCAGAAGGGCTCGCGGCCGAGGTCAGCGATCACCTGAAGGGGCTCGAGCACGCGATCGGGCGGACGCTCGGGGATCACGCCGACCCGCTGCTCGTGAGCGTCAGGTCAGGGGCCAAGTTTTCCATGCCGGGGATGATGGAGACGGTGCTGAACGTCGGGCTGTCGGACGCCTCGGTGCACGGCCTGGCCGCCCAGTCGGGCAATGAGCGGTTCGCCTGGGACGCCTACCGGCGGCTGATCCAGATGTTCGGCAAGACGGTGCTCGGCATCGAGGGCCACGAGTTCGAGCACGCGCTCGACAAGGCCAAGGCGACCAAGGGCACGACCAACGACCTCGACCTGACCGCCGATGATCTGAAGTCCCTGGTCGATGCCTACAAGCAGATCGTCAAGACCCAGACAGGCCGAGACTTCCCGCAAGAGCCGCGCGAGCAGCTCGACCTGGCGGTGCGGGCTGTGTTCGACTCGTGGAACGCCGACCGCGCGATCTTGTACCGTCGCCAGGAGCGCATCCCTGGCGACCTCGGCACCGCCGTGAACATCGTGGCGATGGTGTTCGGCAACATGGGCTCAGACTCGGGCACCGGGGTGGCGTTCACCAGGGACCCTGGCAGCGGCCAGCAGGGCGTGTACGGCGATTACCTGCAGAACGCCCAGGGCGAGGATGTCGTGGCCGGCATTCGCAACACCGTGCC
>JASIBM010000607.1 GCA_030045175.1 Streptosporangiaceae bacterium
GCAGGATCCACGGATCCGCGATCTCCCAGCGCAGGTCCTTCTCCCCGACGACGTGGTCCCATACCAGCAGCGCGTCCCAGCCGGCCTCCTCCGCCCGGCGTGCCACCTCAGCGAAGACCCCCGGCGCCGCGAACTCCCCGAAGTTCGGAACCTCAACCGAGTACCGCATGGCCGCATCGTGTCACCTGGTACTGACAGAGCCGTTAGCACCAGCAAAGGGGCTAGCATGCGCGCGTGGACAGCGAGACGGACCCGCCGCCTGGCGGGCGGATCCTGGGCGATCCGCCGTGGGATGCGTGGTCGCCGGCCGAGGTCGCCAGCCGGCTCGCCCATGTCAAGTGGCCGTGGTACGTGGCGGCCGGGTGGGCGGTTGATCTCTTCGCCGGGCAGCAGAGCAGGCCGCACGGGGATCTGGAGATCGCCGTCCCTGCGGCCGGGTTCGGCGCCATCCGCGATGCGCTTGGTGACCTGGAGTTCGAGGTTGCCGGGTGGGGCCGGCTCTGGCCGGTCGACAGCCCTGCCTTCGGCTTGACCCACCAGACGTGGGGCCGCGAGCCGGGCAGCGGTATCTACCGGATCGACGTCTTCCGCGAGCCGCACGACGAAGGCACCTGGATCTGCCGCAGGGACGAGAGCATCCGGCTGCCCTATAACCTGATCATCTGCAGGACGGCCGACGGCATCCCGTACCTGGCGCCAGAGATCGTGCTGCTGTTCAAGGCCAAGCACCGGCTCCCGAAGGACGACGCCGACTTCGCCACCACCGTGCCACGGATGACCCAGGCGAGCCGCGACCGGCTCGCAGGCTGGCTGGCTCGGGTACACCCAGGTCATCCCTGGCTCGGTGATCTCGCTGGCCACCGGGACCGGCCACCGAGCTTCCGTTAGGAATGAAGGCTTACTGATCATTCCAGCGCCGCGTAGGCAGCAGCCTGGACGTCACGGTGGACCTGCGGCGTCACCGGCGAGTCGAACATCCGCTGGGTGAGCACGATCACGACCAGGTCCTGGCGCGGGTCGACCAGCCAGGACGTGCCGAGGCCACCATCCCAGCCGAACGCGCCGCTCTCGTGCACCGCCTGGCAGAACGACCAGGACCGGCCGTCAAAGAAACCGTCGCCCAGGCCACCGCGTGCCTTCTGCGCCGCGGTGAGCTGGTCGGTGGTCATCGCGCGCGCCGCCTGCGCCGACAGCACGCCGTCACCGCCGCGAAGCAGCATGCGGGCGAACGCGAGCAGGTCGTCGGCGGTCGAGAGCAGGCCGGCCGCCGCGTCGCCGAAGGCCGGGGGGCGGCTCCACGCGCCGTCCGGCGGATCGTTCACGATCAGGCCACCTGGGGCGGCTTCCTGAGCACTCCGGTACGACGTGGCCAGGCGATCGGTCTGCGTGGTCCACAATGCCGTGTCGCGCATGCCGAGCGGCTCGAAGACCCGGGTGCGCAGCACTTCGGCGAGCGGCTGGCCTGCCGCCCGCGCCAGCAGCACGCCGAGCACCTGGGCCCCGGTGTTGTACATCCAGCGCTCGCCCGGCTGGGCGAGCAGCGGCAACGATCCCAGGGCGGCGATCCAGGTACCGGGGTCCGCCTGGACGCTGGGGTCGGGCGGGCCGAAGGTCTGCAGCCGCAGCTCCTCGGCGGCCGCGACGACCGGCCACGGTCGCGGCGCCGTGAACATCTCGGTCACCATGCCGAACCCGAAGGTGAACGTCAGCAGGTCCCTGGTGGTGATCGCGCGCCTGGCGGGGACGGTGTCATCGAGCGGGCCGTCCATGGCGGTCAGCACGCGACGGCCGGCCAGCTCGGGCAGCAGCCGGTCAACCGGCTCGTCCAGCCTGATCAGGCCCTCGTCGGCCAGCGTGAGCGTGGCCGCGGCCGTGATCGGCTTGGTGGTCGACGCGATGCGGAACAGCGAGTCCCGCGCGACGGGCGCGCCGCCGGCCGACAGCGTGCCGAGCGCCTCGACGTGCACCTGGTCACCGCGCGCGATGAGCGCGACGAGGCCGGGGATGCGGTCGTCGCCGATGTGCTGCGCGGCCACCACGCCCAGCCGGTCAAGGCCGCTGGCCGATAGCCCGCGAGCCATGGCACCTCCAGAAACGCAAGCTCAGCGTCAGGATGCCGATCCTAGCCAGGGGCATAGGTTAGGCGTATGACAGAGCAGCCGATGCCCGATGAGATTCAGGCGAGCGCGTTCTTCCTCGCCGACCACGCGGTCGTCGAAAACGGCAAGCTCTACGTCAATGGCGGTTTCTGGAACCAGGTTTATAGCTTGACATATCCGTCAACGCGAGCGTTCGGTGTCGCGGCGGTTCTGCACATTCCCTGGCGTGAGCACCATAAGGCCCATGGATTCGCCGTGACCTTCGAGGACGCCGACGGGGGCAGCCTGCCCGCCAGGTTCGACGGGCAGTTCAGGGTTGGCACCGCACCCAACATGCGCGTCGGTGACTTCACGATCATGCCGATTGCCGCGTTCGTCACCAACTTCGGGCTCGATCGGCCGGGCGATTACGCCGCCCTGCTGGAAGTCGACGGCGCCGAACTGGCACGCTGGCGCTTCCGGGCGGTGGAAGCGCCAGATCCTATGGGCGGAACGCAAGCCGACGCAGGAGTCAGCCCGCCAGGCGAGCCCTCATGACCGGGCTTACTCGATGATGTCCCTGCTAGCCGGGCCGAAGAAGCACAGGTGGTCCAGCACCGGGGCTGGATCACCTGACCAGCGCAACGCCGCGAGCTGAGCCCGGCTACGCCGGCCCATCCGCCAGCGAAACGTCTCGAACCTGGTCGTCGACAGCGTCAGCTCGGCCGCGCCAGCATCCGCACCATAATCCGCGTCGCCTTCCGGCCCGACCAGGCACTCGCCGTCCTCGAGCACCACGCGGAGCGGAATGGGCACGGCCAGGATGGCCAGCAGGTGGTCCACGCCGTGCCGGATGGCGTCGCAGTCCCTGCCGCCTGGCTCGCCGATGGCCCCTCGGATGTCCTGCTCGTGGCTGGCCACGTCGACCACCGCCGGCCAGACCCGGAAGGCACCGATGATCTCCTCGAATACCGCCGCCGACGCGGCCCAGAGCTCGAGGAGGTCATCCGCGCCGAGGTCGGCGAGCCTGGCCACCTGGCCGGCATTGTGCTCATCCGACGGGATGCCGGTGATGCGCCCGGCCACCGCGTCGTCTGCCACGGCGGCCACGTGCGCGATCACGTCCCTGACCGCCCAGCCTGGACATGCGGGCACAGCGGTGGCCAGCGCGGCATCGTCAAGTTCTGTCACCAGGCCGGCCAGCCGTGCCCTGGTGTCCCGGTACAACCCTGCAAGATCGACTTCGTCCGGATCGTCCATGCTCGAACGATACGAAGCGCATGCGGGGCTCGTACAGATGCGTTTTCATCTGGGTACCGAGAGCGACAAGCCGAACCTGCCCTCCTCGTCGGTCCACCAGCGCGCCAATTCGAGGCCGGCCGCGGCGAGCTCGGCCGTCACGCCGGCCCGGCGGAACTTGGCCGAGACCTCGGTGCGCATCTCTTCCCCTGCGGAAAAATGCACGCGAAGGCCGACGGCTGGCAGCCGCACGGCCTGGTCACTGGCCGATCGCAGCCGCATCTCGATCCACTCGGCTTGCGCGTTCCACAGCGCGACGTGCTCGAACTCGTCAAGGTCGAAGTCGGCGCCGAGCTCTGCGTTGAGCACGCGCAGGATGTTCTTGTTGAACTCGGCGGTCACCCCGGCAGAGTCGTCGTAGGCGGCCACAAGCAGCGCCGGGTCCTTGACCAGGTCGGTGCCGAGCAGCAGCGCGTCGCCCGCCCGCAGCTGCTGGCGCAGCCCGGCGAGGAACGCCGCCCGCTCGGCCGGCAACATGTTGCCGATGGTGCCCCCGAGGAACGCGACCAGCCGGGGTCCGTCACCCGCCGGCAGCCCGAGCTCGGCGGTGAAGTCGGAGAGCACCGCGCGCACGCGCAGTGCTGGCTCGGGGGGACGACCCCCCAGAACCCCCCGCCGTCCCCGATAGCGATCGAGCATCCGGCTCGCGGCCGTCACCAGCGCCGACTCGCTCACGTCGACGGGCACGTACAGCCTGAGCGAGCCGAGCGCGTGCAGCGCGTCGAGCAGCAGCCCGGTCTTGTCTGCCGTGCCCGAGCCAAGCTCGACCAGCGTCGTCGCCCGCGTGACAGCGGCGATCTCGGCCGAGGCAGCGGTGAGGATCTCCCGCTCGGCGCGGGTCGGGTAGTACTCGTCCAGCCTGGTGATCTTGTCGAACAGCTCGCTGCCTAGCTCGTCATAGAACCACTTCGGCGGCAGCGACTTGGGCGTCGCGGTCAGGCCCGCGATCACATCCGCGCGCAACGATGCCTCGAAGAAACCCTCGGGCAGCTTCCTGTCGATGCTGATGCTGGTCATGAGCTCCTCGCCTCCATGTGGGTGCGGAGCGGGCGGACTTGCACCCCCGCCGTGGTCGCCTCGAGCACGCTGCGGTCGGGCACCTCCTGCCAGTCGGGTTCGTCGTCGGATGGTTCTGAGGCCACGGTGATTCCCGCACGTGTGCGGCGGTAGCAGAGCGTGTCCCCGGCCGCGGTCGCCGCGACCGCGGTTCCGTCGGTGAGCAACAGGTTGAACCGGCCGGCGGCCCCGGCCACGGCTACGTCTTCCAGCGTCCCGGCCAGCGCCTCGGCAGGCCCTGCTGCCACCCTCAGCCTTGCCAGGACCAGCGCCCAGATCAGCGCCGCGTCGCACCTGGCGGCCAGGCCGAGCAGGTCGGCCGTGGGCAGCTTCGCCGCCAGCCGCAGCACCGGCGCGGCCGGTCCGGGCCATCCGGCGAGGACTCCGTTCATGCTGAACAGCCACCGGCCAGCGGCATAGGGTGCCGCCGCGGCGAGGCCAGGGTCGGTGCCGTCGGTCGCGGACCTGACCGCCGCCAGCATCGCGCGGGTGCGGGTGACCCTGGCGATGTCGGCAAGCGACTCATCGGCCCAGATCGGCCCGGCCCGGCGATACCTGGCCGGCTCAGGATCGCCGTCGGCGTACCAGCCCATGCCGAAGCCGTCGGCGTTCACCGTCCCGTGCCGCTGCCTGCGCGGCGCCCACGCCTGCCTGGCGAGCCCGTGCGGCGGGTCGAGCAGCACGGACCTGATAGTCACCGGCTCGCCGAGATAGGCGAGGTGGCGGCACATCAGGCCAGCTCCGCGGGGTCGTCCCCCCGGGCCAGCCTCGCGGGGGGTTCCGGGGGGTCGCCCCCCCGGGCTAGCTCAGCGTCGCGGGCGGTGCGAAAGCCCGCGAAGATCTGCCGCCTGATCGGGTAGTCCCAGTTCCTGAACGTGCCGCGGCAGGCCACGGGGTCCGATGAGAACGCGCCGCCGCGCAGCACCTTGTAGTC
>JASIBM010000608.1 GCA_030045175.1 Streptosporangiaceae bacterium
TTGCGCAACCGACATCGGATCGAGCGAGAGCCTGCTGATCCCGGTGTCGGCTTGCCTGAGGTCATCGGTCGATACCCAGCCCTGGCCCGTCGGCGCGGACACGCGGATGCGGGCAGCGGTGACCTGCGCGGCCGCGTGGTGACTCGATGTCTCAGGCACCGAGGTGAGCGCCGCGATCGCGCCGGCCCGGTCGCCAAGGCGCAGCATGGTCCGCGCCAGCCCGAAGGCCGCGCTCACGAACGATCGGTCCACCGTCCACACGACGTAGAAGTACCGCGCGGCGAGCGCCACATCATCGGCATACTCGGCCGCGAACGCCAGGCCAAGCTTCGGCGCGAGCTCGCCTGGCAGCGCCTCGTAGACCGACTCGAACGCCGCCCGCGCCGCACCGCCGTTCAACGCCTTGAACTCGGCCAGGCCCTGATACCAGGCGACCCGCCAGTCGTAGGGGTCGGCCGCCGCCGCGGCGGCCAGCGCGCTTCTGGCCAGTTCGCTGCTCTGGTGATCGCCAGTGAGTATCCGGGCGCGCGCGAGCGCGAGCGTCATCTCAAGCGACTCGGCGACCGGTGCCGGCACGCCCTGCCCGCCAGCCACCGCGTCGGCCAGGACGGCGGCGAGCTGCGCGGGCTCCAGCGTGCCGAGCGACGCTAGGTAGCCGGCCGCCGGGTCCTCCGGGTCTACCTGCGGGACCGGGAGGCCAGCCACGACCTCGTCCGCGATCGGCGACGACAGGTGCCCGGTGGCGTCGGCCGCGGCTGGCCGGCCGGCCAGGATCGCGGGGACCCCGATCGCCGCGAGTTCCGGACTGAACAGATGAGAGAACGCAGGGCGCGGTTGCCTGTCGGCCACCGCGAGCACCTCTCGCAGCACGCCGGTGAGCTGCTCGGCCATTTCGGCTGCCGAGTCGAAGCGCTGGTCGGGATCGGGGTTGGTCGCGCGCCGCAGGGCGCGCAGGAACGATTCCTGCTGGGCCAGCAGCGGTACGTCGGCAGGGTCCGGCAGGCTGTGCGCGTACTTGCCCTGGTAACCGCTGAACTCGAAGGTCAGGACCGCAAGCGACCGGCCGACCGTGTAGAGGTCGGAGACCGGCGAGGGCCCGACGTCGGCGATCTCCGGGGCCTGGTAGCCGACCGTGCCGTAGATCGCGCCTTCCTCGTCGTCGATCCTGCGGACGCCGCCCATGTCGATGACCTTGAGCTGCTCCTGAGTCTGGATGACGTTGTCGGGCTTGAAGTCGCAGAAGACCATCCCCCGGTTGTGCAGGTAACCAAGGGCGGGCAGCACCTCGATCATGTAGGCGAGCGCGACCGGCAGCGGCATCGACTCGCGGCTCGCGCGCCGGTCGAGCAGCAACTGACGCAGCGACTGGCCGTCGACGTACTCCATCACGATGTAGCCGGCCTGCTCGCCTGTCTGCCGGTCGGCGTGCTGCACGAAGTTGTACACGCCGACGATGCTGGGGTGCTCGACCTCGGCGAGGAACCTGCGCTCGGCTATCGCGGCCTCCTGCGCGGCCGCGTCGCCGGTGTTCAGCAGGCCCTTGAGCACCACCCAGCGCTTGCTCAGGTTGTGGTCCATGGCCAGGTAGATCCAGCCGAGGCCGCCGTGGGCCAGGCAGCCGAGCACCTCGTACTGGCCGGCCACCATCTCTCCGGGCGTCAGCTTGGGGGAGAAGGAGAACTTGGTGCCGCAATTCGCGCAGTAGCCCTCCGCGAGGCCGGGCCTGCCGTCCCTGCTCCGGCCCACCGGCTTTTCGCACGCCCCGCAGAACCGCCTGTTCTCTGGCACCTGCGGGTTCGCGAGCACGGCAGTGGCCGGGTCGCGCGTGGGTACCGGCGGGATCTCGATCAGCCCGGCGCCGAGGCTGCCCCTGGCCGACCGGCCGCTTGATCCCTTGGTGCGCCTGCTGCCGCTGCGGGTGCCGCCCGAGGTCCCGCTCGGGGCGCTGGTCCCGGCGCTCGCGCTGGGTGCGCTGGCCACGCTGCCCGCGCGCCCACCGCCCAGGTTCGCGGTTCCGCCGCTCGCGACCGGCGCACTGGCCGCCATCCCGCAGACGGTGCAGTACCCGGCGTCGATGGTGCCGCCGCAGCCCGGCTGCGCGCACAATATTGCTGGCCCGGTCATCACTATCCTCGCGCAGTCGTGGTCATGGTCGCCCCGCCGCCTGGTCGAGGCGCAGCACGGCCTCCTGGTAGCCGGTCACCGCCGCGCTCGCGGCCGCTAGGTCGCATGGCGCGGTCCAGAGGACGGCCTTGGCCTGCTGGTAGCTCCGGTCTAGGTCGAACTGCTCGGCGGCGCCGAGTCGCGCTGCCTTCGCCCGGTACGCCTCGAGCCGGCCGCGCAGCTCATCTCGCTGGTCGAGCAGCCCTTTGGTGGCCTGCTCGGCGTCCCTGCACCCCTTCGCCGCCGCGCCGGCCTGCTTGGCGAGCAGGTCAAGCTCCGAACCGAGCCTCGCCCAGCTACCGGTGGCCTTCAGGCCAGGCAGGCTGGCCAGCCGCCCGGCCAGGCCGCTGACATCTGGCAAGGGACTCCACGACGCCGGGCCGGTGATCTTGGCGGCGGCCTCTTCGCGCGCCGCCGTCGCGTCCTGCCACGCCTGCCTGGCCTCGCTGACGATCGTGGTGACCTCGGCGATCCGCCGCTCCGCGTCGTCTCGGAGCCTGCCAAGCTCGTCGGCCCGCGCCCGCGCCGACGCGGCCTGAGTGCGCAGCCGGTCTAGCCGGGCCCTGTCGACCTGGCCGCCTCGCCAGAA
>JASIBM010000609.1 GCA_030045175.1 Streptosporangiaceae bacterium
GCTACACGGCGACGATCCACTCCGGCGCGGGTGACGTGGCCGCGAACACGGTAGGCGCCTTGGTCGCGGCCTTGACGGCGACGCTGATTGTCCGGCGGACCACCGTGCCGGGGTTCGCGCTCATCAGCGCGGCCCTGCTGCCGCTCGTGCCCGGCTTGTCGCTCTACAACGGCTTGATTGAGGTCGTGGGCACCACCCCGGGAAGCGCTGACACGACGAAGGGTGCCCATACTCTCCTCCTCGCGCTTGCCGTCGCGCTGGGCATCGCGGCCGGGGCCAGCCTCGGCACGTTCCTCGGGCGACCCATCGCCGACCAGACGCGCCGCATCCGCGCGCGTGTCCGGCTTCCCCGGCCCCATGGAACCGGCCAGGGCCAGGCGCCGGGCTGATTGAACCAGCGACGTCCGGGCTGGCTACGGCTTGCGGGCTACGCCACACCAGACGCCGATCTCCTCACTCGCGCGATCTGCGGGATGCCACTGCGACGGCTGCACCAGGCCAGGTTCCACAAGCTCCAGGTCAGCGAAGAAACGGGCGACCTCAGCTTGCCCTCGCATCGTGCCCCTGGTCGACCCGATCCGCGCGTTGACGCGCCTGGCCATCTCGGCCACAGCGGCCGGCCGGATGTCGCCGGCCGGGTGGCTCAGCGCCAGGTAGCTTCCGGGCGGCACGGCGGCCATGAGGGTCGCGACGATCCCGTAAGGATCGTCCTCATCGGGAATCAGATGCAAGATCGCGAGCATCGTGACCGCTACCGGGCGGCTGAAATCCAGCGTCCGCGCCGCGTCGTCAAGGATCTTCGCTGTGTCGCGCAGGTCGGCGTCGATGTAGGCGGTCGCGCCTTGCGGTTGACCCGTCAGCAGCGCTCGCGCGTGGGCCAGCACGACCGGGTCATTGTCCACGTAGACGACCCTGCACTCCGGGGCCACCGACTGCGCGACCTCATGGGTGTTGTTGGCAGCGGGAATGCCGGTGCCGATGTCGAGGAACTGGCGAATACCGCACTCGGCAGCCAGGTAGCGCACCGCCCTGGCCAGGAACGCGCGGTTCGCCCTGACATCACGCAAGATGCCGGGGTTCACGGCGATCGCCTGCTCGGCGGCCGCCCTGTCGACGGCGAAGTTGTCCTTCCCGCCCAGCCAGTAGTTATACACCCGGGCCATGTGCGCCACGCTGGTGTCGAACGGTACCGGACTCTCCTCGCCTGGCATTGCTCCCGGCCTCCATTCGACTGACTGTGACCCGCCTTTGATCCGCGACGCCATAACGCTACCCCACGCCGGGATCGCGGTGATCTGCGCTAACCGGACCGGCTAGGACCTAGGATCGGCCCGTGGCCGTGATCTCCTTGCCTGATGGGCGCACGCTGGCCTACCAGGTACTTGGCGATCGGTCCGGGCAGCCGGTGATAGCGCTGCACGGTACCCCGGGATCGTGGCGGCAGCTCGCCAGCCTGGACGGCACGGCGCGTGAGCACCACGTCGCCATGATCACGCCGGACCGAGCCGGGTACGGCGGATCGGGCCACGACCCGGCGCGGACCATCGCCTCCGGCGCACGCGACCTAGGCGAGCTCATGACGGCGCTCGCGCTGGAGCGCTGCGCCGTCGTAGGCCTATCAGGCGGCGGGCCGACCGCGCTCGCGGCCGGGGTGATCCTGGCCGACCGGGTCAGCGCGGTGGCGACGATCGGGGGCGTCGGGCCAATGGTCCCCCGCGAGCCGTCGCTGCCACCTGACCGGCTGCTGACCAGGATGGCCGGCCGCTCAGAGACCGTCACGCGAATGCTGCTCGCCCCGGTCATCCGAGCCGGCCGGGCGCGGCCCGACCGAGCGCTACGCCGGTTCGCCGCCCTGCTCGCCGAGCCAGACGCCCGCTTGATCGCGCAGGACGCCGCCATCCGCGACGCGCTACTTGACGACCTGCGCCACGCCTCGCCGGCCTCGGCGCGGGCCATGGCGCGCGATTTCTCGCTGTTCGCCCGCCCGTGGGACATCGACCTGGCCAGCATGGCCGTTCCCGCCCACATCTGGCACGGCAGCCTGGACCGCAACGTCCCCGTCGCACACGCCCATCTGATCGTGGCCAGGTGCCCGGCTGCCCGGCTGCACATCGTCGAGGGCGGCGGCCACCTGCTCATGGCCCAGATCGACGACATCATCGCCAGCCTGACCACCACCTGACCGGCACGACGGGCACGATCGCCACAAAGCGCATCTTCCTCTTGACAGCGGCCGAACCCCGCTGACAGCATGCGCTGAAAGCGTTTGCGCAATCGTTCCCATAGGAGAGATGCTGATGGCAAGGATACGGAAAAAGGGGACGGCGGCCCTCGGCCTCGCGGTGGCCGGCGCGCTGGCCCTGAGCGCCTGCGGCTCGTCGTCCGCCCAGGCCGGCGGCTCGGGCAAGGTCACGCTCACTTTCTGGGAGAACTACGGCACGCAGCTCAGCCTGCTGAACGCGGCCAAGAACCTGATCGGCGCGTACGAGAAGCTCCACCCGGACATCACCATCAAGATGGTGAGTCAGCCAGCGAACAACTACTTCTCCCTGCTTCAGGCCTCGGCGATCTCTCACACCGGCCCTGACCTGGCGGTCATGTGGACCGGCCTGTACCTTCCTCCGTACGCTCAGATCCTTGCTAACGTCCGGCCCTACATAAAGCAGTCCACGTTCGCGAACATCGAGGGCCTGCAGTGGGGCGCCCAGGACTTCAACTCCAGCAAGCAGATCCTGGCCATGCCGGTCGACGCCCAGTTCTACATGGGCTTTTACAATAAGAAGGACTTCGCCAAGGCGGGGATCAGCCAGGCGCCGCAAGACTGGTCACAGCTCTTCACCGATTGCTCGAAGCTGCGCAAGGTCGGGGTGACCCCGATCGTCTACGGCAACGCGAGCGCTGCCTACTCCGGTGAGTTCAACCCCTGGTACGACTTCAGCTACATGATGATCGGCGCGCTCAAGCCGTCGCAGTGGCAGGACCTGTACAGCGGCTCGATCCCGTGGACGTCGCCGGTCGTCGCCGCGCAGGTGAACGAGTGGCACCAGCTCTACGTCAAGGGCTGCGTCAACTCCGACGCGCTCACCGACACGAACAACGTCGGGCAGTTCGTCTCCGGCCAGGCCGCCATGGTGACCGGCGACGGCAGCTGGGACGTGGGCCAGTACACCCAGCAGATGGGCTCCAACGTCGGCGCGTTCGTCCCGCCGTACTCGACCACGCCGCAGCACGGGGTCGTCTACTTCCCAGGCGACGCCATCTCGGTCATGCAGGAGTCGCCGTACAAGCAGCAGGCCGCCGACTTCCTCGCCTTCATGGACTCCCCGGCAGGCGCGGTCCAGATCGCCAAGGCCGGCCTGATCCCGGACATCACGCACTTCGTCTCCACGAACGCGCTCAACCAGCAGATGCTCGACTTCGTCCAGAAGGACGGCTACACCGTCTACCCGATGCTTGACAACGTCACCCAGCCCGACATCGTGAACGTCGGATACCAGGTCCTGCCCGCCGCCCTGGTCGGCCAGGCTAGCGTCTCGAGCGCCCTGGCCGCGCTCGCGGCCAAGCACAACGAGTTGCCAGCCCAGCAGCGCAGCACGTACGCCGCGTACTTCGGCGGCTGATGAACGGCCGACTCAAGACAGCCCCGGCCGGCAGCACGACTGCCGGCTGGGCGCTGTCCCTGCCAGCCCTGATCGCCGTCGCGGCGCTGCTCATCATCCCGATCGGCCAGGCCGTCTACTACAGCATGACCAACTGGAACGGCCTTACCAGCACCTGGGTCGGGCCAAGCGCGTACACCACGCTGTTCTCCGATCCGACCTTCCTGCGGGTACTCGAGAACAACGGCCTGCTGCTGCTCGCCATGCCCGTGGCCATCGCCGTGCCGCTGGCGATCGCGTTCCTGCTGCACGAGCAGATCTGGGGATGGAAGTTCTTCCGGTCGGCCGTGTTCTTGCCGACCGCCATCTCCTGGGTCGTGATCGGCCTCGTGGCCGTGCGCTTCTACGCGCTGAACGGCATACTCAACGGCCTTTTCTCCGATGTCGGCCTCGGCTTCATCAAGACCAACATGCTAGGGAACACGCACCAGGCGCTGGCCGCGCTCGCGATCACGCTGGTGTGGTCGCAGTGCGGGACCAACACGATCATCTTCATCACCGGCATGGCCGCGCTCGACCCGACGCTGGCCGAGGCCGCGCGCGTCGACGGCGCTGGCACGCTGCGGATCTACTGGAGCATCATCATGCCGCAGATGATGCGCTTCATTCAGTTCGCCTTCATCATCACGGTGCTCACCGCGTTCACCGCGATCTTCAGCCTCATCTTCGTGATGACCGGCGGCGGCCCAGACTACGGCTCGACCACGCTCGAGTTCTACGTGTACCAGCAGGCATTCAGCCAGAGCGCCTTCGGCACCGGCGCGTTGCTCGGCGTGCTGCTGTTCGTCCTGGTCGCGGGCATCAGCGTGATCCAGGTCCGGCTGCTGCGGGCCAAGGTCTGAAGGAGCGAGCGTGACCACCCTGGGACTCACCAAGGCCCGCAGGCCCGCAAGCTCGCAGGCGGCCGGCACCGGGCGAGGCGAGCCTTCGCCGCGCCGGGCTCTTCGGCGCCGGCTCCGGCCGAGCCGGGTGATCGGGTTCGCCATCATGGTCGTCGTCGCGGTCGTGATGCTCTACCCGTTCCTTTTCATGGTGCTGACCTCGTTCAGGTCACAGGCGCAGTACCAGCTAGGGGCCGGCTTCTCGATGTCGAGCTGGCACATCCTGTTCTCCAGCCAGCCAATCCTGCGCGAGCTGCTGAACTCGATCATCGTGGCCTCGTGCGCCGTCGCCATCATCGTCGTGATCAGCACCGCGGCGGGTTTCGCGTTCGCGAAGATCCGCTACAGAGCCAGGGGCCTTGTCTTCATCACGGTCGTCGCGTGCATGTTCATCCCGCTGCCCTCGATCGTCATTCCCGAGTACATCAACGTGAGCAAGCTCGGGATACTGGACACCTACTGGGGCGCGGTGATCGTCTACGCGGCGCTCGGGATACCGTTCTCGATCTTCTTGATGACCACGTACTTCCGCAGCGTGCCCGACGACCTCATCGAGGCCGCTTCGATCGACGGCGTCTCGAACCTGAACATGTGGTGGCGGCTCGGCGTGCCGCTGGCCAGGCCAGCGATGTTCACGGTCGCGGTGCTCCAGTTCATCCAGATCTGGAACGACCTGCTGGTCGGGCTGCTGTTCCTGCAGAACACGAACGAGCGCACCGTCACTGTCGGCATCGCGCTGCTGTCTTCCGGCCGCGTGACCAGCGTCCCCGCGCTGATGGCCGGGTCGGTGCTGAGCGTGATACCGCCGCT
>JASIBM010000610.1 GCA_030045175.1 Streptosporangiaceae bacterium
GACACGCCCAGCCGACGGCGCAGGAAGCCCCTGGTATCCCCGTCGGCGATGAAGCAGACGTCGTGGCTGTCCGGCTTGTCGGCGACTGCCAGGCCACGGCGGGCCGCCTCGGTGCGCACCTGTTCCTTGGTGCTGTCGCCGAGCGGGAACATCGCGCGGCTGAGCTGCTCGCTGGTCAGCACCGCGAGCACGTAGGACTGGTCCTTGGCCGGATCGACGCTGCGCACAAGTCGCTGCACGCCACCGCCGCGCCCGGCGTCATCCTTGCCCGGCACCGCAGGCCGGCCGGCTGACCCAGCGGCTGGCGCGGCGGCTGACCCAGTCGCTGGCACAGCGGCCGGCCCAGTGGCTGGCGTGCTCACCGGCTGCAGCCGCGCGTGATGGCCGGTGCAGACGGCGTCGAAACCCAGCGCGACAGCGCGATCGAGCACCGCGGCGAACTTGATCTTCTCGTTGCAGCGCAGGCACGGGTTCGGGGTGTTGCCGCGCGCGTACTCGGCCACGAAGTCCTGCACGACCTCGGCGTCGAAGCGCTCGGCCAGGTCCCAGACGTAGAAAGGGATGCCGATCACGTCGGCTGCCCGGCGGGCGTCGCGCGCGTCCTCAAGCGTGCAGCAGCCTCGGGCACCGGTCCGGTAGGAACGGGGGTTGGCCGACAATGCCAGGTGCACGCCAGTCACCTCGTGCCCGGCGTCCGCCGCGCGCGCGGCGGCAACAGCGGAATCGACGCCGCCAGACATGGCCGCGAGCACGCGCAGCCCACCCACGCCGGCCACCGGCGTCACCGGCCCGCCCGCCTGGCCCGCTCAACCACCTCGCCTAGCACGGCGCCGAGCGCGTCGACGTCGTCGAGCGTGCTGGTGTGGCCGAGCGAGAACCGCAGCGACCCCCGCGCCCTGGCCTCATCGGCGCCCATCGCGAGCAGCACGTGACTCGGCTGGGCGATCCCAGCCGTGCACGCCGACCCGGTCGAGCAGGCAATTCCCCTGGCGTCCAGGAGCATCAGCAGGGCGTCTCCCTCACAGCCAGGGAAGGAGAAGTGCGCGTTGCCTGCCAGCCGGCCGGCGCCAGGAGGCGCGCCATTCAAGATGGCGTCGGGCACGGCCGCGCGCACCCGCTCGATCAGCGCGTCCCGCAGTCCGCTGATCCGTGCCATGCGCTCGTCCCTGCGGGCGGCAGCGACCTCGACGGCCGCGGCGAAAGCCCTGATCGCGGCGGTGTGCAAGGTTCCCGAGCGGACGTCGCGCTCCTGCCCCCCGCCGTGCAGCACCGGCACCGGATCCTCGCCCCTGGCGAGCAGCAGCGCCCCGACCCCCACGGGGCCGCCGAGCTTGTGCGCGGTGACCGTCAGCGCCGTCGCCCCGCTCGCGGCCATGCTCACGTCGAGCTGGCCAGCCGCCTGAACGGCGTCGCTATGGAACGGAATGGCGTGCTCGCTCGCGACGGCCGCGAGCTCGGCGATCGGCTGGACCGTGCCCACCTCGTTATTGGCCCACATCACGCTGACGAGCGCGACGCTGGCCGGGTCACGCTCGATTTCCGCGCGCAGCACCTGCGGGCTCACGCAGCCAGCGTCGTCCACGCCTAGCCAGTCGACCCGCGCGCCCTCATGCTCGGCCAGCCAGGTCACGCTGTCGAGCACCGCGTGATGCTCGATCGCCGTCGCCAGGACGCGGTGCCGCTCGTCCCGGCCAGCCCGCCGCGCCCAGTACAGTCCCTTGATCGCGAGGTTATCCGCCTCGGTGCCGCCGCTGGTGAATATGACCTCGCTCGGCCGGGCGCCAAAAACCTGGGCGATCTGCTCGCGTGATTCCTCGACCACCCGCCGGGCGCGGCGACCCGCGTAGTGCAGCGAGGACGCGTTGCCGGTCTGCGCCAGCTCCTCGACCATCGCGGCAACCGCCTCGGGCAGCATCGGCGTAGTTGCCGCGTGATCAAGGTAGACGCGCGGGATGCCGCCAGGATGCCTGTCGAGGACGCTGACGGATTCGGTATTCACCATGGTGATTCCAGCGTAACCGGCCTCCAGGGCAGGCTCAGCCGGATCGCTTGTCGATCTCCTCGACTAGCTGCGGAACGACCTTGAACAGGTCCCCGACGACGCCGAAGTCGGCCAGCTCGAATATCGGCGCCTCGGGATCCTTGTTTATCACCATGATTGTCTTGGAGGTCTGCATGCCCGCCCTGTGTTGTATCGCGCCCGATATCCCAACGGCCACGTAAAGCTGCGGCGAGACGGTCTTGCCGGTCTGGCCCACCTGGAACTGGTGCGGATACCAGCCTGCGTCCGTGACCGCGCGGGACGCGCCGACGGCGGCACCGAGCGAGTCGGCCAGCCTCTCGATCAGCCCCATGTTCTCGCCTGAGCCGACGCCCCGCCCACCAGACACGACGATGGACGCCTCGGTCAGCTCGGGCCTGGCACCGCGCTGCTGCACCACGCGCTCGGTGATCCTGGCCTGCTTCGCCACGTCGCTGATCGGCACGTCCACCGGCTCGATGACCGCGGCGCCTGGAGCCGGCTCGGGCGTGATCGCGTTCGGCCTGACCGCGATGATCGGCGTGCCGGAGCGGACCTTCGAGCAGACGTTGATCGCGCCGCCGAAGATCACCTGCTCGGCCGACAGGTCGTCGCTGACCCCTACGGCGTCGGTCAGCAGGCCAGACCGCGTCTTCACGGCGAGCCTGGCTCCGACCTCACGCCCCTCGGCGGTGCCTGGCACGAGCACGGCGGCCGGCGCCGCCCGCTTGACGAGCTCGGCGAGCAACTCGGCCTTGGGGGCGGCGACGTAAGCGTCGAACTCCGGGTCCGCGGCGAGATAGACCTTCGCCGCGCCGTATTCCGCCAGCCGCGGCTGCGCAGCCTCAGCGCCGGGACCGGTCCAGGCCACGGCTGGCTCGCCGATCCTGCGCGCGAGCGTCACGAGCTCGAGCGTGACCTTCTTGACCGCATCGCCGTCGTGGTCGGCGAGTACCAGGATCTCAGCCATGCGCGGCCGCCCTCCAGCCCTTCAGTGCGCCCAAGCGAACTGTCGTCAAATGAACTTCTGCGTGGCGAGGAACTCCGCGGCCTTGGCCCCGCCATCGCCCTCGTCGGTCACGATCGTGCCCGCCTGCCTGGCCGGGCGCTTGGCGAAGCTGACCACCTGGGTGGCCGCGCTGGCCAGGCCGATCTCGCCGGGGTCCACGTTGATATCGGCCAGGCTCAGGACCGTTACCGGCTTCTTCTTGGCCGCCATGATCCCCTTGAACGAGGGATAGCGCGGCTCGTTGATCTTCTCGACCACGCTGACCACGGCGGGCAGCGAGGCCTGCACCGTGTCGTAGCCGTAGTCGGTGAGCCGGTGAATCGTGATCGCGGTCCCGTCGATCTTCACCTCATTCGCGTAGGAAAGCTGGGGCACGCCAAGCCGCTCGGCGAGCATCGCGGCGAGCACGCCGGTCCGCGCGTCCGTCGACTCGGAACCGAGGATCACCAGGTCGAAGCCCACCTGCCCGAGCACGGCCGCGATCGCGGCGGATGTGCCGAGGACATCAGAGCCAGCGAGCGCGTCATCGACCAGGTGCACGGCCTTGTCTGCGCCCATCGACAGGGCCTTGCGTATCGTGTCGGCGGCTCGCGCGGGACCCATAGACAAGATGGTCACCTCGCCGCCGTGCGCCTCGGCTAGCCGCAGGCCCTCTTCGACCGCGTACTCGTCAAGCTCGTTGATGACGGCGTCGGCGGCGTCCCTGTCCAGCGTGGAGTCCGAGGCCTTGAGCGTGCGCTCGGAGTAGGTGTCGGGCACCTGCTTGACGCAGACGACAATGTTCATGACCGGCGACCGACCTCCTCGTTCACGTCAGCCAGGACAATCCGGGCTAGCTCGCACAAGCTCGCGAAGCACCAGCCTGCGGAGCACAAGCCTGCACAGCACAAGCCAGGCCAACGGTACTGCCCACCGCGCCTGGTCCTCCAGCGAGGGTCCGCGTGCCCGTGCTCGCGCTCAGGCCAGGCCACGCGCCAGACCCGGCGGACCCGCCGGACCCGGTCAGATAATGTTACTCACCAGTAGCGTTGGCTAATCACCACTAGCGTGCTGCTCGGCCAGCGTCACGACGTTCGCGAGCAGCATTGCCCTGGTCATGGGCCCGACGCCACCAGGCATCGGCGCCAGGTAGCCGGCCACCTCGGCGACCGCCGGATCCACGTCACCCACCAGCCTGGTGCCGCTTCGCGTGATCCCCACGTCGATCACCGTCGCGCCCGGCCTGACCATGCCGGGGGTCAGCAAGCCCGGCTGACCGGCGGCCGCCACCACGATGTCCGCACCCGCGGTATGCGCCCGCAGGTCGACGGTACCCGTGTGGCAGAGCGTCACGGTCGCGTTCTGGCCGCGCGTGCTCAGCAGCAGGCCAAGTGGCCTGCCGACGGTAACGCCGCGGCCGATCACCGTGACGTTCGCCCCGGCGATCGGCACCTGGTACCTGCGCAGCAACTCCACGATCCCGAGCGGGGTGCACGGAAGCGGGCCAGGCTCACCAAGAACGAGCCTGCCGAGGTTCATCGGGTGCAGGCCGTCGGCATCCTTGGCCGGGTCGATCGCCTCGAGTATCGGCTGGCTCAGCAGGCCCGCTGGCAACGGCAGTTGCACGAGGAACCCGGTGCACATCCGATCGGCGTTGAACTCGGCGACCGCCTCATGCACCTGCTCCTGGCTGGCAGTGGCAGGCAGGTCGAGGCGCAGGCTCGCGATGCCGATCTCGGCGCTGTCCTTGTGCTTGCCCCGCACGTACACCGCGCTGCCAGGATCGTCGCCGACCAGGATCGTGCCAAGGCCAGGAACAACGCCGCGCGCGGCGAGCGCGGCGATCCGGCTGGCCAGCTCAGAGCGGATGGCCGCAGCCGTGGCCCTGCCGTCCAAGATGATCGCGGTCACCCGCATATTCTGCCCGACCCGCCGCGCGCGGCCGTCCCCAGGGACAGGCCCTAATGCGAGAAATGCCGTACTCCGGTGAGGTAAAGGCTCACGCCGGCCGCCTCGGCGGCGGCGATCACCTGGTCGTCGCGGATCGAGCCGCCCGGCTCGGCGATCGCGCGGACGCCTGCCTCCGCAAGCACGACGAGCCCATCAGGGAACGGAAAGTAGGCGTCGCTCGCGGCAACCGATCCAGTCGCGCGGTCACCGGCACGCCAGACGGCGAGCCTCGCCGCGTCCACGCGGTTGACCTGGCCCATGCCGATGCCGACCGTGGCCAGGCCAGCGGCGAGCACGATCGCGTTGGACTTCACGGCGCGGCACGCCCGCCAGGCGAACTCCAGGTCGGCCAGCGCGTCGTCGTTCGCTTCCGGCCCGGCCACCAGGCGCCAGCCTGCCCGGCGATCGCCGGGCTCGGTCACCGCGTCGGTCTCCTGCATGAGCAGCCCACCGCCGACCCGCCGCCACTCCACGGCACCGTGCTGGCCCGCACTCCCGGCCGCTCCCGCGCTCTCGCCGTCCGCCTGGGACGGCGGGGCGCACCGGAGCAAGCGCAGGTCCTTTTTCCTCTCGAGGACCTCAAGCGCGTCGGAGTCGAAGCCGGGCGCGATGAGCACCTCGGTGAAGACGCCGGCGAGCTGCGCCGCGAATTCCGCGGTGATGACGCGATTCGCCGCGATCACGCCGCCGAAGGCGGAAACGGGGTCGCACGCCCGCGCCTTCTCGTGCGCCCGCGCGACGTCAGGACCGGTGGCGATGCCACACGGGTTGGAATGCTTCATTATCGCAACGCAAGCCTCGGCGAACTCGCCCACGGCCCGCCACCCTGCGTCCGCGTCAACGTAGTTGTTGTACGACATCGCCTTGCCGTGCAGCAGCTCTGCCGCAGCTACCCCGGCCTGCACGCTCGCCCCGGCACCAGGCCGGTACAGCGCGGCGCGCTGGTGCGGGTTCTCGCCGTAGCGCAGCACGCTTGCGCGGCGCCAGGTGGTGGTGACCAGGTCCGGCCAGCCGGTTTCGAGCGCGATGTCGTCCGGCGCGTACCCGGAGGCGAACCACGACGCCACAGCCGCGTCGTAAGCCGCCGTGTGCCCGAACGCGGCGGCGGCCAGCCTGCGGCGCTGGTCGAGGGTGAACCCGCCGGCGGCGAGCGCCCGCTCGATCTCGCCATAGCCTTCCGGGCTGGTGACGACCGCGACGTTGGCGTGGTTCTTGGCGGCCGCCCTGATCATCGCCTGGCCGCCGATGTCGATTTGCTCGACGCACTCATCGGCGCTCGCGCCGGACGCGATGGTCTGCGCGAACGGGTAGAGATTGCACACCACGAGCTGGAAAGCGGCGATCCGCAGCTCGCCGAGCTGCGCCCGGTGCGCCGGGTCGCGCAGGTCGGCGAGCAGGCCGGCATGCACGGCCGGATGCAGCGTCTTGACCCGGCCGCCAAGGCGCTCGGGAAGCCCGGTGACCGCCTCGACCGGCGTCACCGGCACCCCGGCCGCCTCGATCGCAGCGGCCGACCCGCCAGTGGAGACGAGCTCAACCCCTGCCTCGTGCAGCACCCTGGCCAGCCGGTCTAGGCCGGTCTTGTCGTAGACGCTGATGATCGCCCTGGTCATGAGGACCTTGCGGGCCGGGTCGGCACCCTCGTCGCTCAGCCTGGTCATGCGACATTGTCCCGCAGGCCGGTCACCGCGTAGCACCCGCCCTTCGGCTAGTGGTGAAATGGGGACTGAACGCACGCCCCACCATCGATGACCGGAGGAACGGCACTGCCCGCCGACACCAACCCGCCAACAGCACCTGGCGCCAGCGACCAGCCGAGCGGCCCCGGCCAGCCGGCTGGCCCAGGCCCATTGCAGGATCAGCAACCAGGCAAGCTGCCGGGGCTGCCGCGCCTGTTCTTCGCCGACCAGGCGGCTGATCAGCAGGCGCCAGGCCAGCGCGACGAGATACCAGCAGGCCAGGGTGAATCCGGCTCGGCCTGGTCAGCCCGGCCGAACGGCTACGGCACGCCGCCTCAGGCCGGCGGCCCGGCTTCCCGCGGCCAGCGGCGAGCGCCATGGCAGGCCGATCAGGGTCAAGCACCGGGCCAGGCCAGGCAGGGTCTTGGACCCGGCCGCGCCGGCACTGGGCAGCTGAGCCAGCGCCCGGACCGGCCGAGGCGGACCAACCCGCCGGGGCGCGAGCTCAGGCAGCGCGGCATCGCCTGCCTGGTCTTCGGCGTCATGAGCCTGGTAGCCATCCTCTTCGGATTCGGCCCCGATCCTAGCCGGGGCATCTTTCTCGTGATCTTCAGCGCGCTTGTCGGCATCGCGGCGATCGTCATCGGGGTGAGCGCGATAGTCAAGGCCAGGAAGACGGGTAGCTACCGGCCCAGGGGCGTCATCGGCGGGATCGGCCTCGGGGCGCTCGCCGCCTTGATCTCGCTGGCGGTCGGCACCCTCTACCTGGCCTTCCCGAACCAGACGCGCACGTACGTCAACTGCCTCAACCAGGCGCAGACGACCAGCCAGAGGCAGGCGTGCCTGAACCAGCTGGAGAAGTCGATCAACGCCGGCCTGCCAAGCACCAGTCCGGGCGGGCTTGGCCTGGGCGTGCCGGGTTCGAACCTGCAGGGCTTGGGTTTGCGGGGCCTAGGCGGGCAGCTTCAGGGCAGCGTGGACGGGCCGCGCCGGGCCGGTGAGTCCTCATCCTGACCGGCCGCCCAGGCGTCCAGGTAGATCACGTGGTCATCGGCCGGATCGTGGTCCATGCTGGGCGATGCCGCGACCGGACCGATGCCGGTCCAGGGCGAGCGGCTGTGCCGCCAGCTCGCCGCTCCGGCCGTGACGGCCGCGGCCGTGCCGACCTCGAGCGTCGCTAGCAACGCGATCTGCCAGGGCGACGGCCCGACGACGGCAAGCCTGCCATCACCGAGCGGACCGCCCGCGAACGCAGCGAAGACGCCGAGCACCGCGCCGGTCAGCGCGCCCGCGCAGAACCCGCGGATCGGCGCGGCTTCGAGCACGACCGTCCGCGCGGTACGCACGACCAGCAGCCCGGCCACGGCGCCCGCCAGGTAGGGCATCGCCAGGATCAGCCCGGCGAGCCAGGCTGGCCCCGAGCCATGCGTTCCCGATGGCAGCGCGGCGAGCAGTGGGAACGCGGGTAGCGTGCCGAGCACCGATCCCGTCGGGGCCACGACCGTGCCCGCGCCCACGGCGAAGCCAGGCCCGAGCATGTAGGAGATGGCCCAGCAGATGGCGTTGGGCAGGTAGCCGAGCTGGGCGATGAGGAGCAGGCCAGCCCCTACCATGCCGGGATCGAGCAACGAGTACACGGCGGTGAACTGGCTCGCGTGACTGGCCAGCGCCATCGCGGTGGCCAGCGCGCCAGCGGCGCCGAGCACGGTGAGCGCGCCAGCCGCGCCGACGAGCACCGAGCGCGTCCTGGCCGTCAGATGCGCGCCGAGCTGGGTCCATGGGGCGAGCGCGCGGGCCGCGCCGAACCCGGCCGCGACGAGCGCGGTGATGAAGGCGGCGAGCACGGCCTGCACGACCGACGCCGAGGCAAGCGCGGTCTTGCTGGCTAGAGCGAGCACCCCGGCCAGGATCGAGTAAGGCACGGCTACGGCGAGCGCGACCTTGATCACCAGGCCAGGACCGGTCCCGCTGCCGGTGGCTCCCCGGACGACGCTGTGTCCCCCCCGGTCAGCACCTCGGCCGCGTACCACCGACCGGCCGGCTCGCCACAGCAGCGCGCCAGGAAGCAGCACCAGGCCGAGCGGCAGCATGCCGATTCGCCCGGCGCCGCTGACCTGCACGGCCACGTGATGGCAGACCAGCCAGATCACCGCCGCGGTGCGGAGCGCGCCGATCAGGCCGAACCCTGGGCGCGGCGCCGCGGCGCTCGCGGTGCCGCCAGGCAGCGCGGCGACCCAGCCGACCACCACCAGGATGGTCACCACCGCGAGACCGAGTCCTGCCGCAGAGAGAGCCGCGCGGGCGCCGGCGAGCGGGAGCGCCAGCGGCCCGCTGACCCCGCCCGCGCCGCGCTCGCCCACGCCTCTCACAGGATCAACCCTGGCAATTCCGCGCACCCACGAAGCGGAGGCGCGCCGTATCTCCCGCGCGCCTCCGGGCGCCCTTTAGGGCGCCCTCCGGCTCGCTCGCGCGCTCTCGCCTCCGGCGTCGCCTTCGGCTCGCTCGCGCAAGATTTCTCCCCGCTAACCGGCCAGCATGATCTGCCTGACCAGGCTGGCGGTCTCGCTCGGGGTCCTGCCGACCTTGACACCGACCTTCTCCAGCGCTTCCTTCTTTGCCTGGGCCGTGCCCGCCGAAC
>JASIBM010000611.1 GCA_030045175.1 Streptosporangiaceae bacterium
ACGGGCTGCGCTCTCGCCGTTTAGGGAAGAAGGCATACCGGCAATCTAGCGAAAGCCAGCCAGGCCAGTCGCTCACCCGCCAACTCGAGCGCTCAGTCACATCAACATGGTGGCAACACTCCGCCCGATGCCTGTGATGCGATGGCAATGCCTCAAGATCTCTGGCACTGGAGCAAGACTCGCCCATTTTCGCCACACTCGCAATCACAACCCTTTTCGCTCTCACACCTAGGCATTACTAATGATCTTGGTAAATCAAGATCGCAGGATAGGCGTGCGGCTGGGTCGCGACTCACGCTGATTTCCGGGAAAGGGGGTGAGGTTACTGGCGGGCATTATCACGATCTCGCCTGGGCATGACGCGTCGTACCCGTGGCGGCAGATCGGCACGAGCGCGGACGCCCAGGCTGGCCGGGCTGGCGCGGAGTATTACCTGTCGCCCGCCGAGAAAGGCGGCGAGCCGCCTGGGATCTGGCGCGGGAATGGCCTGGCCGATCTCGGGCTGGCTGAAGGCGAGGTGATCGACCGGGAGGTGTTCGAGCGGCTGTACAGCGCGTGTCCTGGGATAGATCGGCGAGCCTGCCTGGGTGGTACAGCTCGCGGACCGCGCAGGCAACGGAGACGGGTAGCTGGTCTCCGGTCGCGTGCGACAAGACGAGATAATGAACTGCGCGATGCCAGCCTGACCGGCCAGGAACTCGATGGCGTGACGAATGAACTCCCTGTTCTGATACGCCGCCATGACCGCGCCGGGAATCAGGCGGAGCAACTCCGCCGCAGCATCCTGATCGGCTGGTCGGCTGTGGCTGCCGGCAAGCAGCGCGTCATAGATCCTGGCCGAGAACGCCTGGCCCATGCCGCCCAGGCTCGCGTGACGTCATCATTGCTTGCCATTGCCAGCCACCAGGAAATGCAGCACGAGTGCCTCGCTGGAACTACCCGCTTGCGTTCCGATCGGGGTGAATCAGCGAGTCGAGTAGAGCTACCTGCCGAGGGGCGCTGCTAAGGGCAGATTGTCTAGTAAGCAGGCCCGGAAGGCATCCGCGCCGGGGTCCTCGCTGTCGTTGGGCTGGCGGTTCGCGGGGCTTTCAGCGCTGGCTCACCACAGTGCTAGCAGCTGCCGATTAGCGGTATGGGCTGGATCAGGTTGGTCTGGCCGCCGAGGGTCACTGGGCCGATGTCCACCTCGGCGTCGGCACCAAGTCCGAGGCAGGCGCCCCAGGATATGGTGCCGGTGGTGTTCGCTGATCCGGTGAACGTGAGTTCCGGGCCGATCCCGAGGTTGGCCTCGTCCGGGCCGACCTGCAACCAGAGCGACGCGGTCAGCGATCCTTGGACGCTGCCGGCTGGGGGCGTGATGGAGACGCATGTGGCCGCGTCCTGGGAGCTCAGGGCCTGCCCGGCGCAGGTGATGGCGAACGAGCCCGGGGTGCCTTGGGTCGGCCCGATGAGCTGGCCATTGACGAACCCTCCGTCCAAGGTGATAGCCAGCTTGCGTAGCGTGACGCCCACGCTGATCGAGTCGGAGATTGTGCCGGCGACCTTGATGTAGAGGGCGAGGGCGCAAGGGACTCCTAGGATGGGCGCGTCGATCTCGCCGGTCACGCTTCCTGACAAGGTGACGGTCGTGCTCAGGTCCGCGATGTCCAGCGTGCCGGTGCCTAGCACTGCGGAGGGCAGGCCGCCGTTCGCCGCTATTCCGAGCGTGCCTGAGGCGGTGACCTGGGCTGATCCTTGGGTCTCTAGCGACAGGTTCCCGCTCAGCGAAGGGTCACCGGCGCATTGCTGCGACGCGCTTGAATCGGACTCGCCTTGCTGCGGTGGCTGTGCGCCGGTCTTCGAAGTGTCGTCTCCGGATTCGCCGGAGGGCCCGATGGTGAGCGTGTTGTCGAAGTCGCCGCCGCCGCTCAGGCTGAGCGTGTTCTCGGCGAGGTAGAAGTAGGAATCCGCGCAGTAGTCCAAGTAGACATGTGGCAGCCAGCAGCTGCTGCTGGGCGAGGAACTCAGGCCATCACTGGTGGTGACGATCACGCTGACTGCCTGGCCGACGGTCGCGGCTGGGACGTTGTTCACGGTGACGCTGGTGCCCCCGGCACCGGGCGTGACGTCGGTTGTCACGTACGGGCCGAATTCGACGGCTTCGACGTTCGACAGGCCGGTTCCTGTGACCGTCAGGGTCCCGCCGCCGGACTCGGGCCCGTCGTCTTGGGACAGCCCGGTCACGACCGGCATCGTCAGGCCAGTGGTGCTGATAACCGGGGTGGTGCCGTTGGCGGAATAGGCGGAGTTAGCGGTGCTGGTGACGGTGACTGTCAGGGAGTCCCCCGGGTCCAGCGGACAGTCCTGGCTGCCCGCGTCGGGGGTGACGATGATGGTCGTCTCGCTCCATTCATCGATCGTCGCGTCACAGGTTCCGCCGGGGTTGCCAGCGGACCAGCTTGTGCCGTCGGCCAGCTCGAAGTACGGGGTCTGCGTATCGGTCCCGGCGTCCAGCCCCGCGATGCTTGGCCCGAAGCCGCTGCCGCTGATGACCAGGACCGGGCCGGCTTGGGCGGGCACCTTGGTCACCGAGGTGATGATCGGGCCGGTGCTCGCCCCGCCGAGGCTAGCCGCGCCGACCTGGGTCTGGGCGGAATCGAACAACTCCAGCGACGCATCCGCCGTGCCCACGCTCGGGTCTGTGAAGATGACTGAGATCGGGCAGGACTGGCCGGGCGCGAGCAAGGCACCCGCGCAGTTGTTCCCTGCCGGGCCGTTGCCGAAATCGCCAGTGGTGAAGAAGTCTTCGGCCAGTTCGATGTACGTCGTTCCGCTATTAGTCACCGTGACGGTCTGGGCCGGGCTCAGATCGCCGATCGGCGCCGTGAAGGTGTCGCTGGACGACGGGCTGACGGTGACGTCCGGGGTGCCGTAGCTGAACGTGACCGTGTCGTTGCTGAGCTGGCCGCCGGCGGTAATGGCCTGGACGTCGACCTGACCAGGCACGTTGGGCGGCAAGGAAATGGCGCAGGCCGTCGCCGAGCACGAGTTGGCAGTGTCCGCGTGGGCCTGGCCGAAGGAGACCGACGTCACGTCGCTGAGATTGCGGCCGGTAATGGAGACAGGCAGGTGACCGTCGGTCGGCCCGGACGGGGGCGTGATTCCCGTGATCACGGGTGCCCCCAGGTCGGCCGCGTAGGCGACCGCCTCGCCGGTGCCTCCAATCACCACGCAGAAGCTCGTGCCCGGGCAGGAGATGCGGTCAGCCAAGGACAGGCCGATCTGCCGGGGTGCGGACCACGACGTGCCGTTCCACCGGACTGCCGAGCTCTGGCCGACCGCCATGCAGAAAGTTGGCGTATCGCAGGACACCGAGCTGAGGGCAGAGACACCTGTCGGACGCGGGCGTGACCAGGACGAGCCGTCCCAGAGAAGCGCCCGGCCAGATGCGTCGACGGCCACGCAGAAGCTCTCCGCCGGGCAGGAGACCGCCGTCAGCGAAAACGCCTTGTCGATCACGGCGGGCTTGGACCACCGGCCGTCACGGTAGGTGATGGCTTGCCCTTCGAAGTTGTTGACGACCACGCAGAACCTGCTGCTCGCGCAAGATAGGGAATAGTTGCAGATGAAGTGGCACTTTGGCGGGCCGATGATCTTGGGTTTGGACCAGGATGTGCCATCGTAGGTCAGCGCGCCGCCATTGGCGTCGACGGCGACGCAGAACGTCGAGGAGGGGCACGACACCGCGTCGATCCCGCCGAAGTCGGCTTCCGTATCGACGGAGTCCGGCTTTCCCCAGGTGCCCGTGTAGCGCACGGCGACACCCTCGCCGACCGCCATGCAAAAGCGCGTGCTGGCGCACGAGACGGCGTTCAGCGGCTGGTTGACGATCTTCAGCGCCGGGCTCCAGCCGCCCGCGCTGAACCTGAAAGCATTCCCGCCGTCGTCCACGGCCTGGCAGAACGTGGCGGAGACACAGGACAGGCCTGTCGGGCCAGGCGCACCGTCCACTGGGTCGGGGAGCGACCAGTGCCCGTCGGAGTACGTCATTGCGTCGCCAGCGTCGTCCACCGCCACGCAGAAGCTCGTGGTCGGGCAGGACACGTCGGATGCGTAGGACACGTCGAAGTACGAGCTGTCAATGGTGGTGCTCGTCCACGAGCCGCCACTGTATTCCTCGGCGAAGACCGGGCCCCCGGCGTTGCCCACGCCGGTCGCGGTCGCCAGGCACACCGTCGACGTCGGGCAGGACAGCGACACGGGAAGCTGATAGGCGATCGTGGCCGTCGGCGTCGTCCAGCTGGTTCCGTCGAAGGTGAGCGCGTTGCCCATGTAATCCATCGCCATGCAGAACGTCGCCGACGAGCAGGACACCGCCTCAAGCTCGTTCTCGCTCGTGCTGTCGATAAGCGACGGACCGTTCCAGCTAGTGCCGTCGTAGCTGACCATCTGCCCTGCGATGTCCACCGCCACGCAGAACACGGCGCTCGGGCAAGACACCGAGGTCAGCTCGTTGCCGCTATCGACGAGCTGCGGCGCCGTCCATTGGGAGCCGTCAAAGCTCAGCACCTGCCCGGCCGCGTCCACCGCCGCGCAGAACGCCGTGCTGGCGCACGAGACCGATTCGAGCTGCTCCCCCGGGTCGATGCTGGCAGGCGCGCTCCACCCGGTGCCGTCGTAGCTCAGCGCCCGGCCATCCGAGTCCACGGCCATGCAGAACGTCGTGCTCGGGCAGGACACCGAGGTCAGCCCGGCGCCGAGGTCGACCGGCTGCGGGGCAGTCCAGATCGAACCGTCGTAGCTCAGCGCCCGGCCACCGTAGTCCACTGCCATGCAAAAGCTCTGATCCGGACACGAGACCGAGGCCGGAGAGCCATCGACTGTCACGGGCTGCGACCACGAAGGCACGTCCGCGGCTGGGCGCACGCGCGCGGCGGGGGCGGGAGCGCCGCTGGCTGGATGCGACGGCGCGACGAGGCTCAGGGCCAGGATGACTACGGTGATCAACGACCGTGCGAGCGATCTGTGCCGCAACAAGAACATGCCGTCCCCCTCGCTGCACGTAAAAGTGACCCACCTGAATTAAACACCCGAACAGTGGGGACACAACGGCCATCGCGGTGGTGAGTATCGGAGCTATCTGTTCGCAATGGCCCGATAAAATGGTATTGATTGCTCATTCGGCTATGAGTCCTGCGTCGACTTCGGCGCAGGAAGTGGCCCATCTGCGATCACCGCGCCGATCGTGGCTGCGCCCGGCTGTGGCGGAGGGCTCTGGCGCGGTCCAGTACTCGTTGATGATCGCTGTGCGTGAGCGCCGTGGGAGCAGATGCCGGCAGGCGGGAGGGGAAGCAGCCGGTCTCCCGGACGCGTGCCAGGCCGTCGCGGTGCCGTGCCCAGGGAAGCCAGATCAGGCGCCGGGCTGGGCTAGGACCAGAACTCGTCCGCCGCGCGCTGGTCGTCGTGCAGCGTCCACAAGTGCGTGATCTTGCCGTCCCGGACGTGGAAGACCTGGGCTGAGTTGGTCTCCAGCCGCCGGCCGGCCCGCTCAGCTCGCGCCACGTTCAGCGCCACCACGTGCTCGTCATTGGCTATCACGTCATGCAGTTCATGGCGTGAGGTGCCGCCGGACAGCTCGCCCACCTGGCCGAGAATTTCTGCCATCCGGTCAACGCCCTCATGATGCCCGGAAAGCGGGCCCTGGCCGGGGTAATGCCAGCGGACGTCCGCAGCGAAGCAGTTCCGCCACGCTTGCATGTCGCCCTGGGCGCGGGCGGTGAACAGTGCCCGGATCAGATCCTCATTCGGATGGGTCATTATGACCTCCCGCCGGCCTGCGCCCGCCCTCATCTTGACGGGCGCCCCGTTGGCCGTCAAGATGACCGGGATATGGTCACGGAACTGTGTCAGCGGGTAATCGCTGAGCGTGCGGGCGGGACATGAGTGCCCGGTAAGCGTCTAAGTCCGGCTCATGCGCTGCGCCGTGCCTGGTCAAAGCGGCAGCCCGGTTCGGTCAAAGGCCGAAGGCCGCCAGCTCGGCCCGCACCTGACCGCTCTTTCTCCGAGCGGGATGTGACCCTCGCACCCGCATGAACAGCAGGAAAGCAATCGGCGTCTGCGGCGGTCCTAAACTCCAAAGTCCCCGCAAGCCCGGCAGCCGGCGAGCTGTTTCCATCAGCGCCAGATCCACCTGCTGACTGTTTCATGACATCCGATATGGCCATGCTGAGGCCATACAGAGTTCGACCTGGCCTCGCGCCAGATCAGAGCCCTCGGCGCGCGCTCTCTCCGACGACCCAGTCGTCACGGAGAGCGACTGGCTCATCGCGCCCAGGGCACCGGGCGGTACGGTGCAGGCGAGCCCATCGCAGCCCAGGGAGGTCACGATGGCGAGGAAGACAACCGTCACGGTGGAAGACGACCTGGAGGGTGGCCCGGCGGCGGAGACGGTGCGGTTCAGCCTGGGCGGCGCCGAGTGCGAGATCGACCTGAACGCCGCGAACGCCGCCGCGTTCCGCCAGCAGCTCGCCCCGTTCGCCGGCCATGCCCGCAAGGCCGGCACCGGGGCGCAGCGCCGGGCAGCGCGCACCACGCTGAGCCGGGAGCGCGGCGGCGCCATCCGGGCGTGCCGTCACTATCTGGTCTGGCACCGGGAGCGGTATCGCTAGGCGGGAATCGCAGCGGCATCGTGTGGCGGCCGTCGGTTGCCAGGTGCGGCAGCCGTTCCGGGTCACGCAGAGCATGCCTCGGTCTCGCGGCGAGATGCCGGACGGCTGGTGCGCCACCGGGAACGTGACGGCTGTCCGGCGGCGGTAATCCGGGTCAGCGCGCTCGGCGTCTTATCGCTGGGAGCGGTTGCGCGGTCCTCTCGCGTCGGCCAGGCTGCCCTTGCGGTCGGGATGTGGTGCCAGATGGACGCGAAAGAGTAACGCTGCGGCCCGCGTTGGCTGCTTCCTGGGTGCGAGTGCGCCGGGTGGATGCCGGCGCTCGTTAGTCACGGGCGCGGGTCGTGCCGCCGGTGGGTGCCGGCGTCAGCGGGTGCGCCCGGCGGGGATGAGCAGGGCCGTCGGCGCGCGTCGGCCCGGGAAGGGTGAGGGGACATGATGAGGCGGCGTGTCGGGTCCAAGGCGTCACGCCCGGATCTGCCCGGTGTTGTTGTCCCGGGCGAGGATTGCTGAGGAGCCGCGCATGAGATGGCACCGGATCTTGATCGTCCTGGCTGGCGTGACCGCGGCGTGGTGCGCCGCTCCGGCCGCGGTGACGCACGCGGCGCGACCCGCCGCCGGCGGCGGAGCCTGGGGCACGGCGATCGAGGTGCCCGGCTCGGCGGCCTTGAACACGGGCGGGAACGCCATGGTCATGTCGGTGTCCTGCGCCTCGGCAGGCTACTGCGCGGCCGGCGGGTACTACTACCACCACGGCCGGCAGGCGTTCGTGGTCAGCGAGCGGAACGGCCGGTGGGGTACGGCGATCGAGGTGCCCGGCTCGGCGGCCTTGAACGCGGGCAGCGACGGGTTCGCCCTGGTTACGTCGGTGTCCTGCGCCTCGCCGGGCAACTGCGCGGCCGGCGGGTCTTACGACCACGCCCAGCGCAGCCAGGCGTTCGTGGTCAGCGAGCGGAACGGCCGGTGGGGTGACGCTGAGGAGGTGCCCGGCTCGGCGGCCTTGAACACGGACGGGTTCGCCCAGGTCACGTCGGTGTCCTGCGCTTCGCCGGGTAGCTGCGCGGCCGGCGGGTTCTACTACTACCGCCCTGGTTATTCCGAGGCGTTCGTGGTCAGCGAGCGGAACGGCCGGCGGGGCACGGCGATCGAAGTGCCCGGCTTGGCCGCCCTGAACCGGGGGGACGCCCAGGTCACGTCGGTGTCCTGCGGCTCGGCGGGCAACTGCGCGGCCGGCGGGTACTACTACCGCCACGGCTTCCAGGCGTTCGTGGTCAGCGAGCGGAACGGCCGGTGGGGCAAGGCCGAGGAAGTGCCCGGCTCGGCGGCCTTGAACTCCGGCGCGCGAGCCGGGGTCACGTCGGTGTCGTGCGCCTCGGCGGGCAACTGCGTGGCTGGCGGGCACTACCGTGTCGGCGCCCATCGCCGGCAGGCGTTCGTGGTCAGCGAGCGGAACGGCCGGTGGGGCACGGCGATCGAAGTGCCCGGCTCGGCGGCCTTGAACACGGGCGGGAGCGCCGTGGTCAATTCGGTGTCCTGCACCTCGGCGGGCAACTGCGCGGCCGGCGGGCTCTACCGGGACTCCCGTTCCCTCCAGGCGTTCGTGGTCAGCGAGCAGAACGGCCAGTGGGGCAACGCTGAACAGGTGCCGGGCTCGGCCACCTTGAACCAGGGCGGCGGCGCCAGCGTCGCGTCCGTGTCGTGCGCATCGGCGGGCAACTGCGCGGCCGGCGGGTCCTACGTGGACGGCTCCCATAACCTGCAAGCGTTCGTGGTCAGCGAGCAGAACGGCGTGTGGGGCAACGCTGAACAGGTGCCCGGCTCGGCCACCTTGAACGCGGCGGGGTACGCCCAGGTCAGTTCGGTCTCGTGCAGTCCTGCCGGCACGTGTGCCGCCGGCGGGTTCTATCAGGCAATCCTCCTGCAGAACCAGGCCTTCGTCGTCAGCCGGCCGTGAACGGCATCCATCGCAGCGCGCGTAAGCCATTGACACCGGCATAACGCGCGGCCCGGTCCGGAGTCCAGGCGATGGGCGCGGCTCCCGACTGGCGGCTTTGGCTGCTCGGAGCAGATCGGAGGCAGCCTGGTTGGGAGACGCCGAGGCGGGCACGGAGCGCGCCGCGGGTGACCGCCGTGCTGGAACGCTCTAACGAGCGCGCCT
>JASIBM010000612.1 GCA_030045175.1 Streptosporangiaceae bacterium
GCCGCCAGGCCTGGCACCTCGATCGCCCGGCCCCACGAGCCGGCCGCCCTGGCCGCGCCGGCAGGGACCGCCCCGCGGGTGGCCGCCACGGCCCAGGCGCTCACCGCGCCAGGGACCGCCAGTGGCCCGGCACCCCATACCACGGCCGCATCTGCCAGGACGACCAGAACCCGGCGTCGCCTCACCATGTGCCTCACCCCATCCGCAGAACGGCACGCACCAAGGACCCTGCTCATCCAGCGCCCTGCTCATCCAGCGCCCTGCCGTGGCCCAAGATCTTGACGCCTGATCAAGCCTTTGGGTTTACGGCGACGTTCGGACCTGCGATCGGGATGACCCGGCCGTCGGCCGCGGATCGCCGGGCTGATGCAGGCATCTGAGCTAGCCCGGCGGTCCGCGCGTTCCTAGGGCCGCCTGCTAGCTGGCGACAGCGCAGCTGGCGGTTCCGCTGGTGCCGTTGGTTTGCCTGGAAGCCATCGTGGGCGATGACTCGCTGCCAAGCGCCGGCGTGCTGGTCAGCTTGAGGTTGTTCGTCTCGCCGGTGAAGCCTTCCTCGACGCAGGTAGGCGCCGAGTCGCTGGTCGCCGTCAGGACCGTCTGCGCCTGCAGCGTCGTGTCGGAGCCGAAGTTCGCCTCGCTGCCGCCGCCGTCGCCGTACACGCCCCACTCGGTCGTGTTCCAGTAGGTAGCGAGATCGATCTCGCTGTCGCTGTTGGTGACGCTTGTCGCTTGCCCTGAGCCGACAGCCATCGACACGCCGTCCTCGCCGCCTGACTTGGCGCTGCCCGTCAGGCTCACGGAGGCGAGCTCGGCGGCAGTGAGCGTGGTCACCGTGGCCGCGTTGCTGTTGGTGTAGCAGTCGGTGGAGTACGAGTACCAGCCGGACGGGCACGTGGCGTCGTAGTCGATCAGCCAGTACTGCATGAAGATGTAGCCTTCGCTGCGGGTTTCATAGGTGTACACGAACTGCTGCCACGCCAGGCAGTCAGACGGATCGCTACTTCCCGAGCACGCGGGGGAACCACTGAAGAACTGGCTGTTGAGCTGGAGCGAGAAGGCATTCGATGTCTGCCCGCCAGAGCCGCCCACCTGGCCCTTCTCAGTGATGCCCGAGCTGACATTGGTGAACGTCCCGACGCCCTTGGAGATCAGTCCCGACACCACGGCCGAGTAGTCGGTGCCATCACCTACCGTCTGGGGCGCGCCGTGCCTTGCTGATCTTGATAGCGGCGCCGGGACCAGGGGTATCCTCGGCGCGGTCACGCACCGGACGGCACGCCACCGCAACGCCGGGTACGAAGCGCGGTAGCAGCCTGAGCCCGGCTGCCGCAGCCCCGCGATGGCTGCCTGCCACTGCGCCTTCGTTGTCACGCCTGGCCGGGTGGCCGCTAAAGCCGACCCGCTGGCGATGCTCATTCCCGCGAGCGTCATCACCGCGAGTACGCCGAAATTCCGCTTGATCTTGCTCAAGGCCCCTCCTCCAGGTCCGAGCCTTCCGGGGCAACACGGGTGAGCAGCCCCAGTTCGGTTAAACACCTCCAATCCGTACCTGTCAAGGCGGAGTGAGGCAGATCGCGGTCAGGCTGGCTCGCGCCACAGCCTGATGACGGCGACCATCATGACCGCGAACGCAGGCACGAAGAACAAGCCGGTGTGCGTGATCGCGCCGATGATGCCCGCAAGCAGCACGATCAGCGTGGCGGCGGCCGTCACCCTGGCCAGCCGGGCGGGCAGGAACGCGGCGCTCGCGGCGAGCGGGGCCGGGGCGATCGCGAGCAGTAGCATCGGCCATGTCGCGGGTGCCCGGTCTGCCGACACGAGCGCGGAGATGGTGATGAGCTGAGCTGCGCCGGATAGCAGCATGGCGCCACGGCGCCACGGCCAGCTAGGAATGGCGGCGAGCTTGGCTACCCGAGCCGACCACAGGGCAGGTGCGCTGGTGGCGGGCTGGTGTGGCTGCGCGGTCATGTGAGCCTCCTGCGGCGCGAGTACGGACATTTCGCGCCGACCAGGCTTCCCGGCACACCTAGTAGGCAGCTTAGACCCCGAAGCCCTGCGTGCCAACAATCGGCGGGCGCGACGGCCGGTCCACGCGGCCGGCCGATGTTCCCCGGCGGGCCGACGAGGTAAATAACGTGAGATTGGCCTTTTCCGGGCCGAAGGAAAGGTTATCGTTGCCAAGCGTTCACGAAACGATAAGGGTTTCCTGTGCCCGGGAGTGCTTTACTTTCCCGATGCTTCTCCCGTACCGCGCGAGCGCCGGACCGGACGCACCCAAGCGGATCATGCTGCCGATCACCCTGGCGGCCCTGGCAGCGCTGGTCGGTGCCTGCCTGGTCTTCGAACCGGGCGTGCAGCCCGCCCGCGCCGACTACGCGCCGGGACTCAACGACATCGTGGGCGTCGGGTCCGCCGCGATGCAGTACGTGCTGGACTTCGGCGATAACGGCGACCCGAGCGGTGACTCCGGGTACAACGACGCCGGCAACTTCTACAAGGTCGTCAGCCTCGATGCCACGGCCGACGCGAATGGCCGGGCCGCTTACCAGAACAACAGCACCGACGCGAATCTGCTGCCGCTCGACCCGACAGTGGTGATGCGGGGGGGCACCTACCCGGTGCAGCGGCCGGGCACCAGCCAGGCGGGCATGGACGCCTTGCTAGCCGACACGTCCGCCGCTTACCCGGCCGTCGACTTCGCCAGGACGACCGTTCTGCCGAGCGCCGCGCAGGTGGCCACGGCGGCCGCCAACGGCTGGGGCGGCCTGGAAGTCGTCAGCCTCGCCGAGGACAACATCGAGATGGCGGTGGCTAGCTCTGCGTCGAATGCCCCGAGCGGGCTCTCCGCCGAGCAACTCGTGCAGATCTATGAGTGCCGCGACACCACCTGGAACCAGGTGGGCGGCACGTCGGGCGCGACGATCGTCCCGGTGATACCGCAATCCGGATCCGAGACGCGCACCACTTTCCTGGCCGACCTGCAGGCGGCTAACGGCAGCGCCGTGACCCTTGGCGGCTGCGTGGTAACCGGGGAGGAGAACGACCCGGCCGCGATCACGGCAAGCAGCGAACCTGCCGATACGATCGAGCCGTTCTCCGGCAGCGTGCTCAACCTGTGGAACGGCGCGAGCGGCAACCCCGCGGTGTCGCCGGGCTCGGGTACCGGCTACTTCCGCAACCCGGGCTCCGCCTACCCTGGCGGGTCTTCGCTGGCAGCGGGCGTCAGGCTGCTGACGGGCGCGCCATCCGACGGCAACCCGGTCTACGACGACGTGCGGCATCTCTACGTCGTGTACCGCTATTCCAGCCAGGTGTCGGCGACGCCGTGGCAGCCGGGCGGCACGCTTAACTGGGCACAGACCCTGTTCTGCGACCCCGGCGGGCCTACGCCGTTCTTCGCCACGCCGGCCGGCCAGACCCTGGTCGCGCAGGCCGGGGCCGACCCGGACTACTCCTGCGCATCCGACCTGCCGGCCGGAACCGCTCCTGCGTCGCCGCCGGTCCAGGTGTGCGGGGACTCTGCCGTGCTGGCCGGCCCGTCATCGGCCCCGGCCGGCGCCGTGACGGTGCCCGCAGGCGACGACAGCGCCATGTTCGGCAGCCAGCTGCCGGCGGACACGACCTATTACTTCGCGGCCGGCACGCACTACCTGGGCAGCGGCGAGTACACGCAGATCGATCCTTCGGCCGGCGACGTCTTCATCGGCGCCCCTGGCGCCGTGCTGTCAGGGAACGATCCAGGCTCGCCCGGGTACGTGCCCAACGACTTCGCCTTCGTCGGCGCTGACGCCGGGGTGACCGGCGTCAGCATCAAGTACCTGACCATCGAGGATTTCGCCCCGCCGGGCGGCCAGGGTGCGGTCAACACCAACTCCGACGACAACTGGAGCATCGAGGACGACACGATCCAGGACAACGTGCCAGGCGCGGGCCTGATGATCGGCTCAAGCAACACCGTCGAGTACGACTGCCTGACCGAGAACGGCGAGTACGGGTTCAACGCCTACCAGGCCCCGGGCGATCCGCAGACGTCGCCGGTCACCGGCGGGCCGCAGGACATCACCCTGAGCGATAACGAGATCTCCTACAACAACACCTGCAACTGGGAAGCGGTCAGCGGTTTCCCGATCACCCCGCCGGCCGGCTGCGCCGGGCAGGGCGAGTTCAACGGCTGCGGCTGCAGCGGGGCCGGGAAATTCTGGCAGTCGCAGGATGTGACCGTCGGTGATAATTACGTGCATAACAATTATGGCACCGGAATCTGGGTGGACACCGATAATGATGGCTTCCACATCTACGGCAACTACATCGCAAGCAACTACAGCGAGGGCCTGATCTACGAGATCAGCTATAACGCGCTGATTCAGGATAATGCCTTCATCGACAACGCGTGGGGCTCAGGGCCGGCCCTCGGCGGCTTCCCTGACAGCGCCGTGTACATCTCCGAGTCCGGCGGCGACGGCAGGGTGGCCAACAGCTTCGGTTACGCGACCCTGGACATCACGGGCAACGTGTTCACCGACAACTGGGGCGGAGTGGTGCTGTGGGAGAACTCCAACCGGTTCTGCGGCGACGGCTCCGATGATGCCTGCACGCTCGTCGATCCCTCGGTCGCGACGATCGCGAGCTGCCAGGCGGCGCTCGCCAACCCCGCGGAGAACCAGCCGACCGACACTCCTGATTACTTCGACCTGTGCCGCTGGAAGACCCAGAACGTGACGGTATCTGGCAACGACTTCAACTTCTCTCCGGCCGACATCGGATCGGCCTGCACGGTGGCGAATTACTGCGGCTTCAATGGCCTGTTCAGCGAGGACGGCAGCACTGTCCCTTATACCGGATGGATCGTGCCGCTCGACATCTCCGACGAGCAGGACAACGTCTTCGCGGCGAACACCTACGCGGGGCCCTGGTCCTTCGACGGCTTCAACCAGGGTGACGTCGTCAACTGGTCACAGTGGACATCGGGCTTCGAGGACGACAACGGATCCGGTGACTTCTTCGACGGCCAGGACGCCGGCAGCACGTACAACCCGGCACCCCCTGGCCCCTGATCGAGTGGCGTCAGGCAGCGCCGCGCTCAGCACCCCCTGCCACCCGGCCTTCCTCCGGGTCCGTGCCGGCCACAGCGCGATCGCGGGCAGGACGCCGGTTTACTGCTGTTGCCTCCATCCTTTCCGGTTCCTGCACTGACTGGCAGAGTGTGGTTGAATCAGCCATCGAGCGCCGAAGGGAGTCGCCTGTGCCCGGACGTATGACCTGCTGGCACACAGCCGCGGCGGGCCGCGACTGTCCTGCCTGCCGGCGCCCGTGCGCGCGGACGGCGTCGTGCGCGGGCCGGGCCACTACCTCACGGCCGCGTGCCCCGGCTTGCGGCCTGCCCGCACATCGGGCCAGCAGCGATCCCCTCGATGCGAACTAGCGCGAGATCGGTTCCTCCGGGGTCGTCCGGCCGCCCGTCGTCCGGCGGCCGCCGGTGCTGGCCGCTGTAGGCCGAGGACGGGCATATCGTCTGGCGGGCGCGCTGATGTTCGCCGTGGTAATCGGAATCTGAGTCGAACGGAACGATCCGTCGCGTAAATGAGGTGGCACAGTTGGACACGATCCTTGACTACATGAGTCACTGGGCAGCGGTTAATCCTGACAAGTGTTTCAGTGTGTTCCTTGATCGCAACGGCAATCCGCGCGAGACGCACACCTATCAGTCTTTTGAAGCCAGGACCCGTTTCCTTGCCGAGTGCATTCACGATGAAGCGGCCCTGCAGCGCGGTGATCGCGTGGCGCTGATGTATCAGCCGGGGCTGGAGATGATCGCCGCATTTATCGCTTGCGCTCGCATTGGGGCTATTCCCGTTCCTGTTCCTCCGGTCGCGTCGGTCGCGAACGGGGGAGCGTCGCGACTGCGGTCGGTGATGCTGGACAGCGGGGCCGTGCTCGCCCTGACGGATTCGGCGTCCGGGTCAGGGCACGGCGGAGGTGACAGTGGAGGTGACGGTGGAGGTGATGAGGCTGGCGGGCAGGCTGACGCGACGGATCCGCTCGCTGGCCTCGGCGTCCGGAGGCTCGCCACCGACCGGCTGCAGGGCGCCGCGCGCGGTGGGATAACGGATGACCCGATCCAGACTCTCTTCTTGCAGTACACATCCGGGTCGACCGGAACTCCTAAGGGTGTGGTCGTATCGCACCAGAACGTTATACATAACTGTCGTTCGATGATCGATCATCAGGCAATCGGCGTTTCCTGGTTGCCGCAATTTCACGACCTGGGCTTGATCGGCTACTATCTTTTCCAGGTCGTGACCGGGGGCACGACATATGGATTCTCGCCGCTCGACTTCCTGCGGCGACCGGCCCTGTGGCTGGAGACGCTCAGCCGGTACAAGGCAACCTATACCTCATCTCCAAACTTCGGCTTCGAATATTGCCTCTCTCCTGAGCGCGTGCCGGACGATCTGCTAGAGGGGCTGGACCTGAGTTCTGTACAGGTATTCATGAATGCGGCTGAGCCGGTCAGGCCCAGCACGTACCGAAGCTTCCTGGAGCGGTTCGAGAAGTGCGGCCTGAGCCCGGCGGCGCACGTCGTAGCTTACGGGCTGGCCGAGAACACGCTGGCGGTGAGCAGCTCAGGACGGCGATCCATCAAGATCGATCGGGGGTCGCTGCAGGGGCGCACCGTTGTGATGGCCACCGAGGACACGCCTGCTGACCAGCAGATGGAACTGGTCAGCTGCGGCAAGCCGCTGACGGGGATCCACGTGCGCATCGTCGATCCAGGCACCAGGGCCGCGGTCGGAAGCGGCGGGATCGGCGAGATATGGGTGGCCGGCCAGAGCACGTGTCAAGGGTACTGGAACAAGCCCGAGCTTTCGGAGCACGTGTTCTCTAACTCGATCGCGGGCGATTCCGGCGACTCGCATTCATACCTTCGCACCGGAGATCTCGGATTCTTCGCGAAGGGGGAGCTGTTCATCTGTGGCCGGCTCAAAGACATCATTATCCTTAGAGGCCAGAACTACTACCCTGAGGATCTTGAGGCTGCCGTTGAGCAGAGTTCCGAGAAGATACAGCTAGGCAGTGTGGTCGCGTTCCGGGGCTCAGATTGGGAAGAGCGGCTCGTCGTCGTGGCCGGCCTCCGGAATCCGGCTGACCCGCCACACCCCGATGAGATCTCCCGCTCGCTCCGCGTGCATGGCTACGCTGGGTCACATACGATCGTGTTCGTCCGGCGTCAGGCGATCAAGAGAACGACCTCAGGGAAGGTGGCCAGAGGCCTCACCAGGGACAAGTGGCTGGACGGTGGGCTGCGCGCGATCGAGACCCATGTGCGTGACGAGGACGGAGCAGGGCTGAACTGGGCGCGCGATCTGGATGTGCTGTCCCATTATGAGCGTTTCCTGGCGACATACGCGCTCAGCGGGGAGGAGAACGCCAGGCCGGGCGACGTCGGTCTCGATTCTCTGGCGATGGCCGAGCTTCTGGTCATCCTTGAGCGGGCGGTTATCGACACTGGCGCGCACGACTTGCAGGAGGCATTGCATATCCCAGTCCTGCAACGCTTGACCGTGTCCAAGATAACCGCGCTAGTCCGCGGGTTCCAAGAAGGCCGTGCGGACTGGGTGGTGAACCTGCGCGCGGAACTCGATGAGATAAGGCGCGAGCGCGATGAAAGCGAAGCGGCGGCAATGCGAAAGGACGCGCTACTCGACCTGCAAGGCACCGGTTCCGTGCCGCGAGCGGACGGCAGCTTCAGTCACGTTCTCCTGACTGGCGCCACTGGATTTCTGGGTCCATTTCTACTCCGCAGCCTGCTAGCTCAGACCAGCGCGGTCTATACAGTTCTCGTGCGGGCGACCGACCCGGTGGCGGCGCGCGAGCGGCTTAATGCGGACTTCGAGGCGGCGGGCCTATACGACGAGCGCACCGCGGAGCTACTCGATTCCCGGGTGCGGGTGATATGCGGCGACCTGACTAAGCCAAGCCTGGGGCTTTCGGATCCCGTCTGGCTGCAACTGGCGGAAACGATCGACACGGTAGTGCATAATGCCGCCTGGGTGGACTATATCCTCGACTATGACACACTCCGGCCAGCAAACGTCGAAGGCACCAGGGATCTTCTTAGATTGGCGTGCGCCGCGCGCCGTAAGCAATTTCACTTCGTCTCGAGCACGACAATCTTCGGATGGACCGGAAAGCGGAACCTTCTGGAGAGTGACTCAAACCCTGAGATGTCCGGGCTCGATTTCGGGTACGCGCAGACAAAATGGGTCTCAGAACAGCTCGTACTCCAGGCCCGCGAGCACGGCATTGATGCCAGAATATACCGGCCGGCCTTCCTCACGGCGTCCACCGCGGGATTCGGGCATTCTACGGATATCGTAATACGCTTGCTTTCGTTCATGATCAAGTATGGCGTGGCCCCGAACGCCGACATTCAGCTCAGCTTCATGCCCGTCGACATCGCCGCGCACAATATCGCCGCCGTCATGACCTCCCGGGCCGTGCCTCAGGAGCCGGTCCTGCACGTGACAATCAACGAGTACTTCAACATGGTCGACCTTACCACTCAAATTAACAAGGATTATGGAATTCCATTCCGATACGTCGACCTAGAGAATTTCTCGCACGAAATGAAGAGGCTGTGCACCGTCGCGGATCCGGTCTTCCCGCTGGTTGACTTCGTTGCCCGCGCGCACTCGAAAGTCGCAGTGATGGAGGGGAAGAGGTACCGGAACTCGGCGTTTCGGCTGGCACTCGAGCAGTCAGGTGCTGGCGTGCCTGATGCGTCCCTCCAGGAAACCGTGTCGTTCCTGATGACTCATCTGAGGACTGGTGGAATGCTTTCACCCACCCCCGCCGCAGCGACGACGGCAGGCAGTTAGCCTGGGCGGCCATGCCCTAGCCTTGGCGCATGGTGCGTCCTGCCCTGGGTGTTCTCGCCGATGTCTGCTGCGTGCTGGCCTTCGTCATCATCGGCCGTGGCGAGCATCATGACGGGGTCACCCTGGCCGGGGTGGCCAGCACGGCATGGCCGTTCCTGGCCGGGCTGGCGCTCGGGGAGGGGGCCGGCCGCACCTGGCGCAAGCCGTTCGCGCCGTGGCCGGCCGGCGTGGTCACCTGGGCGTGCACGGTGCTGTTCGGCCAGGCGCTGCGGGTTGTCTCCGGCCAGGGCACCGAACCGGCGTTCGTGCTGGTGTCCGCCGCCTTCCTAGGGTTGTTCCTGGTCGGCTGGCGGCTGGTGGCGCACCTAGTGGCTGGCGGGCGCCGTATCGTCAGGGGGTGACGGTTCACCGCATGCCCGCTGCCGAAGTCGATGTCTGCGTTGAGCTGGTCAGGCAGCTGCTGGCCGAACAGCACCCCGATCTGGCCGGCCAGGCTCTGGGCGTGCTGGCGAACGGGTGGGACAACCTGGTCGC